>DASYBN010000307.1:0-27020 GCA_036500785.1 Acidobacteriaceae bacterium | reverse complement strand
CTATATGGTGGCGCTATTTACGGGCATTTTCGTACTAACGCAGCTCGCGCCGTGGCTGATGAGAATCGATCTGCGAGCGGAGTGCCGGAAGCTCGAAGCCGAACTGGGGATGAAGACAGAGGAACCGGGCGTCGTCTCTGCGTACAAGCAGTTTGTCATGCGCGCTTACAGCATCCCGGAAGGAATGAACAACACGGCCGTGAGCGACTTGGAGGCGCTCTTTCTCCCAGAGCGCGTGTTTGTCGAAAGAGTAAGAACGAAGCAGAGCGTCCTTGATGCCGATCCGGAGATTCGCCTTCATACCGGCGACCATGTAGTGCTGTCCGGGCGTCCCGGAGTTCTGGGAGGATCGTACAACCCTCTGCGTCTCGATGAGGTGGAAGAGCAGGAATTACTGGACGTTCCCGCCACTCAGTTCGACTACATCCTGGAACGCAAGGATCTCTTGTACAAGACATTCTCTGAGATTCTTCACACACTTGGCGGAGAAGTGGCCACCAGAGGAGTCTATGTGCGCAAGGTCGTTCGAGCGGGAGAAGAGCTTCCAATAGGCCCGAAGGTGGTGATGGAACCGGGCGATGTATTGACATTCATAGGAGCGAAACGCCACCTGGATCGAATTGCAATCCAGCTAGGCACCGTCGAGCGGGTGTCCCATGCGACCGATCTTGTCGCGCTGTGCCTGGCGATCACATTGGGCGGTCTCATCGGTCTGCCCGCGCTCCGTCTCGCAAGAATTCATATTGGTCTCGGGCTTCCTGTCGGCGTTCTGCTGGTGTCGCTTATCCTGGGCTGGCTCCGATCAGTGCGTCCTCGATTTGGTGCGGTACCGGAGCCGGTTACCTCGCTTCTAGCTTCTTTGGGTCTCAGCGCATTCGTCGCGACGATCGGCATAAATGCCGGAACGAGCTTCATCCATGGAGTGATGACGACAGGATTATTGCTCTTTGTCTGTGGAGTGATTGTATGCATCATGCCTTATGTGGCGACGATTCTGATCGGGCGTTATGTATTTAAGGTCCACCCGGGAATTTTGCTGGGAATTTGTGCCGGAAGTTGCACATTCTCGCCGGGCCTGGCTGCCCTCCAGGAAAAAGCCGACAGCCGTGTACCCGTGTTGGGATACGGCCTCAGCTATGCACTCGGCGCAATTGTGTATGCACTTATGGGTTCGATGATCATCGCGATGGTACACAAGGGTTGAGATTTTGCAGCGGCAACTATCTGTACTGACAGAAGTGCCAGTAGTCATTGGGATTCACGGGTTCTAACTTCTTCTGAGCGTTGTCTATGCATACCTCAGCTCATTCATCAGCGCCCGGCCACGTAACCACATATCGCTCGATTCCTGGCGAACCCAGCTTCTAGAACGAGTTAGGTCGCGATTTTAGTCGACCGGGAGAATTCCCATGCGAACGCGCTTTCCAGGAATGTTACAGCTTGCCACTCTGTTCGCGATCGTGGTGTCTCTGTTCAGTTCATCCGCCATCGCGCAGCAGGCTACGCAGTCATCCACGGCGAACACTCGAACCGAGAAGGATTTGCTCGGCGAGAAGCAGGTCCCTGCCGACGCTTACTACGGCGTGCAGACGATGAGAGCACTCGAGAACTTTCAACTCTCGGGAGTAGCTATCAACCATTACCCAGGATTCGTAGAAGCATGGGCCTACGTGAAACTCGCAGCGGCGCAGGCCAACTACGATGTTGGCGCGATGAAGAAAGACAGGCTGGACGCGATCGAGAAGGCATGTAACGCAGTCCTTGCCGGCAAATATCACGATCAATTTCAGGTGGATTGGTATCAGGGCGGCGCGGGTACGTCGACAAACATGAATGCCAATGAAGTACTGGCCAATATTGGGCTCGAGCTGACAGGACACAAGAAGGGTGAGTATCAGTACCTCGAGCCGCACGACGATTTAAATATGTCGCAATCGACCAACGATTCTTATCCCACTGCGATTAAGGTTGCGCTGATTCTGAGAAATGAGAAGCTGGTTGAAGAACTGCAAATGCTCGCCAATTCGTTCCGTGCGAAGGGTAAACAGTACCTGATGGTCGTCAAGATTGGGCGCACGGAGCTGCAGGACGCGGTTCCGATGACGGTAGGCCAGGAGTTCTACGCTTATGCGTCGGCGCTGGAAAGCCAGATCCAGTTGCTGAAGGATGCGGAAAAGCCGCTCTACGTCGAGAACATGGGCGCGACCGCCATCGGTACCGGCATTAATGTGCCGAAGGGTTACGACCAAAAGTTCGCCGAACACCTTTCGAAGCTGCTCAACAAACCCATCGTCGCGGCGCCGGACATGATTGCTGCGACCTGGGATCAGCAAGGCTTCGTAGACTATTCCTCTGCATTGAAGAGCCTGGCCGTCAAGCTATCGAAGATAGCGAGCGATCTGATCCTGCTGACAACGGGGCCTCGCGCGGGACTCAACGAAATGGATCTGCCGGCAATACAGCCAGGTTCGTCGATCATGCCTGGAAAAGTGAATCCGGTGGTCCCGGAGGTCTTGAACCTTGTTACGTTCCGCGTGATAGGCAACGACTTGGTGGTGACGCTGGCAGCCCATAGTGGCCAACTTCAGTTGAACGCGTATGAGCCGGTTGAAGGACTTGCAATGATTGAGTCGCAAAGCCTGCTCTACAACACGTCGAAGTTGGTGCGCACCCGGTGCGTCGATGGCATCGTCGTCGATGAGAAGCAGTTGCAGCATGACTTGGAAACGACGGTCGGAATTGTTACAGCGCTCAATCCGATTATTGGCTATGAGAAGACGAGCGAACTTGCGCAAGAGGCGTACTCGAGCGGCAAAGGGATTATCGAGATCATTCGCGAGCAGCACATTCTCACAGAAGATCAGATCAAGGAGTTACTTGATCCGGCCAAACTTACCAATATCGATCCATCCAAATACAAGTAGCAGGACCGCCGGGTAACCACTACGAAACACTTTGCGTCTCGGAAGGAGAGCTCATGAAGCACCATTATAGAGAGTGGGTTGTGTTCCTCGTCGTTGTGATTCTCACTTCTTTCGAGAGCGGTCTTTGCCAGAAGAAGAACATCGTAATTCTCGCGACCGGCGGAACGATTGCCGGTGCGGCTCCTTCGGGTACGCAGGTCGGGTACACCTCCGGCCAGGTGGGAATCGACACAATGATCAACGCCGTTCCCGGGATCAAGGAGCTCGCCAACCTGAAAGGCGAGCAAATATCAAATGTCGGCTCGCAGGACATGTCGTTCGAAATCTTGCTGAAGCTGGCCAAGCGCATAAATGCGCTACTCGCAACTCCGGATGTTGACGGCGTCGTCATCACGCACGGCACCGACACGATGGAGGAGTCGGCATATTTCCTCAATTTGACTGTGAAGAGTGACAAGCCGGTGGTGATGGTCGGCTCGATGCGGCCTTCGACGGCAGTCAGTGCCGACGGTCCCTTGAACCTGTACAACGCTGTAGCAGTCGCAGCCGATCCGCAGGCGAATGGACGAGGCGTCCTGGTTGTCATGAATGACCAGATCCATGCTGCACACTCGCTCACCAAGACGAGCACAACCGCCATTCAGACGTTCATGTCACCCATTCGCGGCGTGGTTGGCGTCACCGCCTATGGCAAGGACGACTGGTACAACAATCCGCCGTGGAAGCACACGTCGCAAAGTGAATTCGATATCGCAAACGTGACGAAGCTGCCCCGTGTCGACATTGTTTTCGCGGACGAGGACATGGAGCCGGACCTGATCGACGCGAGTGTCAACGCCGGCGCCAAAGGTATTGTGATTGCCGGCGTCGGCAACGGCAACATGAACAAGGCCTCTGTCGATGCGGCGGCACGTGCGGTGAAGAAGGGCGTCGTTGTGGTTCGCAGCAGCCGTGTGGCGACAGGGATGGTTGACCGCAACGTGGAAGTAAACGACGATCAGCTAGGATTTATCGCATCCGATGAATTGAACCCGCAGAAGTCTCGCATCCTGCTCTCGCTGGCCTTATTGAAGCCGGACACACCCGCCGAGATCCAAGAGCTCTTCAGGACGTACTGATCCCCGGGGAATTGCGATGAGGGTTCTACTCGGCTCACTCGTTTTGTCGCTGATCGCCCTTCCAGTGTTGCCTGCATGGCAATCCTGCCGCGGGCAGGACAGCGTAATCGCCGATGGAACAACAGAAGTCAGCCAGCAACCGCAGCAGGCCAGTTCACCAGGGCCGCCCAGCACACCCAACGCCCCCTCCGCGACACCTCCGCAGCCGGCCGCGAGCACCGCTTCGTCCACGCTGGATGACACAGTCGACGCGGGCGAGATGGACGACGATATCGAGCATGCGCCACGGCGGATGTCCAAATGGAACGAGTACAGCGGGCCGCATGTCGTCGTTAAAGCCGGCATGGGGTTTCTGGTCGATACCGCCGCTTACGCTCAGGATGCTGCAAGCAAGGAGCAGATCACGATGCTCCCCGCCCAAAGACTTCGCGACTTTCGATTCCTCCTCAACGGCGGCTTTCCAAGCCTTCCGCGCAAAGTGACCTTTAATGTCGGAATCATGTACGACGCTCCATCGCACTCCTGGCTGATGCGTCAGACCGGAGTGATGATCGCAATTCCCGAACTGTGGGGCAACATCTTCATCGGCCGCTCCAAGGAAGGCTTCTCGCTGAACAAAGTAATGGTCGGCTATGACGGGTGGACGATGGAACGCTCCACCATGAGCGACGCATCCATCCCGATTCTTGCCGACGGTTTTAAGTGGCTAGGCTACACGCCCAATCACCGCTTCCTATGGAATTTCGGTTACTACAACGACTGGCTGTCGCACGTCCAAAACTTTTCCACTTATCACAATCAGACGGTACTACGCGCCGTGTGGCTTCCCATTCGCGCCGATGTGCAACGTACTGTGCTCCATCTCGGGGTGAATCTAAGGAACGGAAGTCCTGAACAGGGGCAGATCCAATTCCGATCACGCCCGGAAGCCTTCCCTGCTCCCTATTTTGTGGATAGCGGTAAGTTCGCCGCCACTAATACCAAAATGGCAGGATATGAGGCCTACTTCCGCAAAGGTCCCTTGTTGTTAGGCAGCGAATATTGGTGGGTTGGCACCACCGCGCCCTCAGTGGGCAGTCCGACGATTCACGGCGGTGACTTCGTTGCGACATGGCTCGTCACTGGAGAGACCCGTGCCTACAATACCGTCCAGGGAGCTTTCAGAGATGTGATCCCCAAGCGGCCGCTATTCTCCGGCGGCTATGGCGCTGTAGAGTTGGTCGCGCGCTACTCCGACATCGATCTGGACAGCGAACGGATCTCTGGAGGCAAGTTCAAGCGATTCACACCAATGGTGAACTGGTACCTGACAGACTATCTCCGCCTAGTCGCCGCCTATGGCGTCGGACGCCTGGACCGCTTCAACCTCAAAGGCACCACGCAGTTCTTCCAGACTCGACTGCAATTCGAGTTCTGAACATCGCAGGTTGAGGTCCTTCATCGGACCCACATCGATGTTGGCAACAACGTAACGCCGATCCGTGACACTGACAGCGCGAATGGCTCAGGAGACCAATCTCCTGAGCCATTCACTTCTAGAACCTTCTTAGGGAGCGCACATTTTGCGCCCCCTATAGAAGCGATTCGAGCTTACATCCTTGTGAAGAGCAGCGGGCGGCGATAGAGTCTGATCCCGAAGCCAACCAATAAAGACGCCAGACCGAGCAGCCCGAGGAGTGGTGTCAGGCTTGCGGTCTTCGGCAGACGCGTGGGAGCCGGTTCGGCCGAAGCTGTTTCCACCGGGGCGGCCGGCATGTGATGGACAAAGACAACCAGAATCGGCATGTCAGCCGCCGGCGGGGGAGGCGGCGGAGGCATCGTTCCTGTGGTGGATCTCTCGTGCGCTATAAGAGTCTCCGGAACTTCGACGACCTTGGTCGCAGAGATCCGCATCCCCTTCCGCAAAGCAAAAGCATCCAGCATCTGTCCGTTGACATTAAATTTCTGACCATCGGGAATGGTGAACTGCTGGTTCGTTCCGTCCTCCAGAGTCACAATGACCGACTTGGGAGGAGTTACGTGCCATACCTTGCCTGTGACGGTCTGTGTCGTGGTGATGACTCGAGGAGTCGTTGTCGTGGTAATTGTGTGTTCGAGCTTCATGCCGGGTTTCAGGTCTCGGACGCTAAGCTGCTGCCCGTCCACGGTGATGCGATCGCTCTCTGGAAGGTTCGGGAAGTCACGAAGCGTCCCATCTTCCATTTTCACAACAATTCTGTTTCCAGAGACGTAGGCCACTTCGCCGCGTTCGACTTTAACTTCGTGCGTCGATTGTCCGGCTGTCGTTGTCGTTTCGGTCTGGACCTGTCCGTACATTGCCGCGGCCGAAAGTCCGGCTAAGCTCGCTGCAAGGAAGGCTGGTACCAGGTTGCGGTTGAATCGTAGGAACTTCATTTCGAGTTCTCCTTTGTATTGGTCTGATCAGTTGATTTCCTTCCAGAACGGTCGACGTCATCGAAACTCGGCGAGGACGCCTGGACGATGAATCGCTGCGGTGCACTGCCAACGAAATAAAACGGAAAACATGTAACCAGGGTGAGCGTCGGCACCGGCTGAGTCGCTAACACGCTGACATCCTCTGGCTGCACAACCATCGTTTTTTGAATTACGTAACGAATTGTTTTCCCGGGCGTCACGAGCTCGACCGTGTCGCCCTGCGCAATGTCTTTGAGGCCACGGAAAAAGCCGTCGCGATGGCCCGCGATACCTATATTTCCTCGCTGTCCGATCCTGGCTGTGCCAACGATTCGCCCAACGCCGCGATTTAGCGTCGGATCGTCTGTGCCATCAAAGACCGGCACTTCAAGATGTATTTTGGGGATGCGTAAGATCGCCAGCGGCAAATCTTCCCCGCTCAGCTGACTTTCCCGGTATGCCTCGATCCGGTTCGAGTCCCAAAGCGTGAAGTCAACCGGCTCTGCCCGTTGCCCAGAAGACTTCTGATTCGCGCCTGAATCGCTCGCGTGTACGACATAGAATCGATGCAACGCCCATTGACTGGAAACTGCAGCGTCTACTTTGACAGCTATGTAGGCGACAAGCATCACAGTTCCGGCGATCAGGAGCAGTCTCTCAATTCCCCGCGCGAGCATCCCGTTTCGAGTCTTCACATATCCCCCAAACCACGCGGTCTGAATGAGATTGGTTGGCAAGGGCTCGTCCGTCCCTGTGTGGCTACGCAAGAAACTTGTCGTAACGCCGTCCTAACGACGCTACGACACCGGAGGAACACAGGACACTGCGAACATTTACAGTGGCCGATCATCTCGCAGGAACCCTGCGTCTTCAGCTCACCCACCTTGGGGTAGCTGAAGAATTCATTGATGTTCCGTCGGTTCCCGTCTGTTCCGGGCGCATCCAAGACAACGTGCCACTACCCTTATCACCGCCGATCCTGCCCATGCTCGCCAAGCGGGTGGATGAGATTCCTTCGAACGCCGATGCGTGGATCTTCGAGCCGAAGTGGGACGGCTTTCGCACGGTGATCTTTCGCAATGACGACGAACTGCTGATCCAAAGTCGTGACGGCAAGCCGCTCGACCGCTACTTTCCCGAGTTGCGCGATCCACTGCTTCGGCAGCTGCCGCAACGCTGCGTCCTCGATGGCGAGATCGTCATCGCGCGCGATGGCGGTCTGGACTTTGACGCGCTGACGTTGCGCATTCATCCTGCAGCCTCCCGCGTGAAGGCGCTCGCGGCAGATTCGCCTGCCTCGGTTGTCTTCTTCGACCTGCTTCAGCTCGGCGATCGTGATCTGCGCGACGAGCCGTTCAGCGTACGCCGCGCGGAGCTTGAAAGAGTGCTCGCGAAAGTTCGCGCCCCGCTGCACCTCACGCCGGCGACGCGGGATCGCGCCACCGCGGAGGACTGGTTCACGCGCTTCGAAGGCGCGGGACTCGACGGTGTCATCGCCAAGCCTGTGGCGGGGCCTTACACGCCGGACAAGCGAACCATGCTCAAGATCAAGCACGAGCGTGACTGCGACTGCGTGGTCGCGGGCTTTCGCTGGCACAAGGACGGAAATGGCACGGCTGTCGGATCGCTGTTGCTCGGGTTGTACGATGCGACAGGCAAGCTTCAGCACGTGGGTGTCTGCGCCAGCTTCACCGCGGCCAAACGCAAGGAGCTTGTGACATTTCTTGAACCGTATCGCAAGGACGCGCTGCGCAATCACCCGTGGAAAGACTGGCAGAGCGACGCCGCCCAGGCCAGCGGCCGCATGCCGGGTGGCCAGTCGCGATGGAGCGCGGGCAAAGATCTTAGTTGGGAGCCGCTGCGCATTGAGCTTGTGGTCGAAATCGCCTACGAACACATGCAGGGCACTCGCTTTCGGCACCTCGCGCACTTCCGGCGCTGGCGCCCTGACAAGTCACCAAAGGACTGCACGTATGAGCAGCTCGAGGTGGTGCCACCGCAGGAGCTGATGAGTATCTTTCCGGAACGGAGTTAGACGGAATTGCCAGGCAAGCTACGGCTTCATGGCGTCGCTTTCGATTCACGCCATTCGCGCGTTGGGTCGTCGTCTGGATCAGGGGTGCCTTGCGCGGGCCGTTGCGACTCCGGCACATGCCGCAGATTCACGCGAATGCGATACCAGACCTGCGACGAGCCGCGCATCCTGTCGAGCAGCACATCATCGGGCGCCAACAGCGCCGCGGCTTCCGCGTTCTGCTGCTTCCAGCGCTCAAGGCCGGCTTCCGCGGCGGAGCGGTCGCGACTCTGCGCGACGACGACGAGCGGCATCTTCGGCACGCGAGCGCCTCGCTTCGGTTTGACCGGCGGCTGCTCTTGAGAAGCGTCTGTCGTCGCCGCTGCTCGCTTCTGCGACTGCTTGCGAAATCGATGTTCCCCGAAGCCCTCCTCAAGTTGGTCCGAAAACTTTTTAGCGCGAGACGGCGCGACACGCCTGGCTTCGCCTGCCTGTTTCACGAAATGGGGCGGCCATGGGGCATCGCCCATGCCCTCGGCCTCATCGCGCGCAGCCATCTCCAGCAAGGCATCCAGCACGCCGGCGTGTTCGTCCATCGCGGCATGCGGATCGCCAACCTTTTGGAAACGATCCGGCACGGTGAGCACCGTAAACTCCGCAGGATCACACGTCATCACGTCATCCCAGCGCAGCGGCGTGCTCACACGCGCGTCGGGCAACGGTCTCACCGAATAAGCGGAGCAGGTCGTGCGATCCTTCGCGTTCTGGTTGTAGTCCAGAAAGACACCGTGCCGTTCTTCCTTCCACCACTTACTGCTCGCAAGCGAGCAGCGCTTCTCCACCGCGCGAGCCAGCGCCAGCGCCGCGCGACGTACCTCGGTGAAGCTCCACCTTGGCTCGATGCGTACGTTGATGTGCATGCCGCGTGATCCGCTGGTCTTGGGCCATCCGACCACGCCGAGCTCGTCCAGCACGGCCTTGACCTCCATCGCCACGCTGCGCACGTCTGCCCATCCGATGCCGGGCTGGGGATCCAGATCCACGCGCAACTCGTCCGGATGATCCAGGTCTCGGGTGCGCACTGGGTGCGGGTGCAACTCCATGCAGCCCAGATTCACAATCCACGCAAGGCCGGCAGCATTGTCCACCACCACTTCATCCGCGGTGCGCCCGGAAGGAAACGACAGAGTCATGGTCCGCATCCATTCCGGCAGGTCGGTTGGGGCGCGCTTCTGGTAAAACGGTTCGGCTTCCGCGCCGTTCACGAACCGCTTCAGAACGATCGGACGATCCACGATACCGCGCAACGCACCAGGCGCGACGCTCATGAAGTAGTGCACGATGTCCAGCTTCGTCAGCTGCACGCCCTGGGTGAAGTACGGCTTGCCTGGGTTGCTGATACGAACTGTGTGCCCTGCAATCTCCAGGAGCTCTGCGTCGTCGGCCTTTGCCATTGCACTCCTCTGCGCCCGATCAGTTGTGATGCGTTTCGCCTGTCCATCAGCCGCTGGATCGCCCCACTGAGCAGCGACGATGCCGGATCAGAAGCTCCACCGCAGACGGGCATCGATGCTGCGCGGAGGAGCCAGGGCCGTTCCCGAGAAGAGACTTGCGAAGTTGATCACGTTCACCTTGTTGGCAAGATTCGCGACGTGCACCTCGAGGTGCAAATCGCGATCGTTTCGATGAAGAAGCACACAGCCCGCGGAAACATCTGCAGACCACCAGGGCCGAACTCGACCGCGCACAAAGTCAACCTGGTTGATGATCGCGCTGCCGTACTCCGGCTCAAGACTCTCGGGCGTGTCGTCATCATCCAGCTCGACAGGCAATCCACTGTTGTAAGCGTATCGCGTGGCCACCCATGCGGATGCAATCGGAGACCACCGCGCATACGCCGCGACTGTGTTGCGCTGGTCCTGGGAGATTGGGAACTTCCCGGTCGTTGCGAGCTCGGAGGCTCCCTCGTCGCCGAGGAACAGGCCGCCGGTAATGGGTCCTGTGGCAACGCCGATCTGATTCGAATAACTCGCTCGCGCGGCGAAGTGGCGCCAGTCCGGCATTACGAGCGAGAGCTCCTCGCCGCGGATACTGGCGCTTGCAATTGCAATGGGAAAGCTGACGCCTGTGTTCAGAAGGGTGTCGTCGTCGGCATAGTTCGTAAAGCGCCGCGAGAAGATGTTGCCGGTGAGGCGGAGAGCGCCGTTGAAGGCTTCATCGAACCCAAGCTCGTAATAGTTCGCGCGCGCCGGCTCGACAGGCAGCCGTTCAACGAAGCTACTGACCGAATTAAGTTGCGGGGAGCTCGCGAGCAGAAGGCCTTCGATCGCCGGCACCTGAAAGATGCGGTCGTACGCTGCGTGCAGCAGAAGGTGCGCCGACGGGAGATACCGCGACACAGCAACGCGAGGACTCCACGCCTCGCGATCGACAACAAACGAGTAGTCGTCAAAGCGAACTCCGGCAGCCACATTCCACCGGCCGTAGTGCATCGTGTCTTCGACAAATGCCGCCGGTTCGGAGTCCCACAGCGTCTGCGCGAAATGCGCCTGCTGCGTCGTACCGGGGTCGAAGTAGCTGGCGTCGGTAATTGTGTACTGCAGATCTTCATGAACATGCCGAAGGATTGCGTCCGCACCAGCCTTCAAATCGTGGTGCCCGTGGTGCCAGGCAGCGTCCGCATGAACCCATCCCTGCCCGAAGCCT
This sequence comes from Acidobacteriaceae bacterium, assembly GCA_036500785.1. Classification (GTDB taxonomy): domain Bacteria; phylum Acidobacteriota; class Terriglobia; order Terriglobales; family Acidobacteriaceae; genus Granulicella. The sequence continues at coordinate 15,843 of DASYBN010000307.1, read as the reverse complement.
CGGGTCTGCTGAACGATCACCGGTGTCGATAGCGCGTTGGAGTGAAGCTCTGCGCTCACGTCGAGCACGCTGCCGGCGACCGTCAGCAGCAGGTCCGGCGAAACGATGTGCTCCCAGGTCGCGCTCCCGGAGTCCTGATGGCTGCGGCGCGTTTGCAATTGGCCCGCCTCCTGTTGCACGAGTTCGTTCGGGACATCGGAGCCCAGGTTCGCATGAGCAAAATCCAGCTCCAGCGAATCGCGCGCGGAGAGCTGCATCTGATCGTCGGCGCGAATGTTCTGAGCCGTCGCGTGGTTTGTGTAATTCGGCAGCACCGGTGGATCGAGAAATCGATCGCTTCCATAGGCGCTCCCGGAGACCAGCAACTGCTGAGTGCGCGTTCCAAACGTGACGCGAGCGTCACCTCCGGCAGTTGCAAAGCTGCCTCCATAGACCGCGAGTCCCCCATGCCACCCGTGCTGCGCCGCGGCTCCCGTACTAATGTCAACGATGCCGCCGAGACTGCGGCCGAACTCGGCTGGAATGCCGGCCACAAGCACCTCACCAGACTCCACATCATTGTCCGGAAGCGGCGCCGCGAAGGAGGGCGACAGATTGTCGGTGCGAGGAACGCCATTCAACACAAACTGTGTTTCGTATTCCGAGCCACGCGGGTGCAGAACGCCGTCGCCCTCAAAGACCCAGCCGGGCTGATCCGCGATCGCGTCCAGCAGGCCGCGTCCAGGTTGCGGCGGCAGATGCTGAGCCAGTTGACCGCGGCCGATCTCGACAGCCGGGCGAGCCGCATCGGGATCGACGATTTGCTGGCGTGCTGCAACGTCGACGCTCGCGATAACGGGTGCAATCTTCAGCCGGAGTAGCAGGTGCTCCGGAACAGGTGACTCCACAGAAAACTGCTGTCGCGATACCGCGAAGCCGGGAGCCGACGCTTCGATCGAATAGCTTCCATAGAGCAGGTGAGCCTGCGCAAAGCGCCCTGCGGAATCGGTCCGGCCATGCCGGAGCACCTGACCGGCGGCCCCATTCAGCAGCACGTCCGCGATGACCGGATGTCCGTCCGTTGCGACCACGCTGAGCTCGACGCGGCCCCGATCGCTTTGCGACCGTGCGGTGCCGAAGGCGATCGCAGCCAGACAGATCGCGGCGGACAGCCGTTTCGGCGCTTCCAACTTCATCCCCACTCCCACATCGATGGCGTGCTCGCATCCGATCCGCCGCTACTTTGTCGAAGCATCAAAGCAGATATCGTTTCACGAGATTGATTTTTCCTCTCAGGGCAACAACAGCGAACCGCAAAGCATCTTCAAACCCATCGGTAAGCACGATCAGCCGGCGGTAGTTGGGATTCCCTGCGGCTTAGAACAGTTCGTTCACCAGTACGACTCGGAGTTCCGTCGACTGGATGCACGGATGCACGACCCGATTGCATGATCGGCCGATCGGTGAGCTCTTGCCGGTGACAACCTTGCCTCTCCATGAGAGGACCGCTTCGGAGTGATGCATGGCATCTGCCGCCGCCATCGAAGAACGGCTGACATCCTTATGGGAGACCCCGAAGACCGTTTACGGATGGTTCGCGACGGTCGACCACAAAGAGCTGGGCATCCGCTACCTGGTGACGGCGTTCGCGTTTCTGCTGATCGGTGGCGTCGAAGCGCTGATCATGCGCATCCAGCTGTCGCATTCGAATCTTGCAGTTCTTTCACCCGAGGCCTACGACCAGATCTTCACAATGCACGGCGTGACCATGATCTTCTGGTACGCCTCGCCCATCCTTTCAGGCTTCGCCGTTTACCTGATTCCGCTGATGATTGGCGCGCGCGACATGGCCTTCCCGCGCCTGAACGCTTTCACCTATTGGACCTACCTGCTCTCCGGAATTCTGCTCTACATCTCGCCGGTGCTCGGTCAGGCCCCGCACGCGGGGTGGTTCGCGTACGCTCCCTACACGCTGACGAAGTATTCGCCGAGTCTTGGCATGGACTTCTACGTTCTGTCGCTGCTCCTGCTGACCCTCTCAACGACCGGCGGCGCGGTTAATTTCATCGTCACCATTCTTCACCTCCGCGCGCCGGGAATGGCGATCAGCCGCATGCCGCTGTTCCTCTACAGCACGCTGACGATCTCCACCGTAATTCTGTTTGCGCTGCCCGCGCTCACTGCGGACTGCATCTTCCTGGAGCTGGACCGCCGCTGGGGAACGCACTTCTTCAAGATCGCCGGCGGCGGCGACATCTTCCTCTGGCAACAGCTGTTCTGGTTCTTCGGTCACCCGTGGGTGTACGTAATCTTCCTGCCCGCGACCGGCATGCTTTCACTCATCATTCCCGTCTTTTCGCGGCGGCCGATCGTCGGCTACCCGTTCGTTGCCATTGCGACAGTGCTCACCGGGGTCGTGGGATTCGGTGTCTGGCTGCACCACATGTTCACGGTCGGCATGTCGGACATCGCGATGAGCTTCTTCTCCGCAGGCAGCATGACCATCTCTGTGTTCACGACCATCCAGGTGTTCTCCTGGCTCGCGACCATCTGGAAAGGCCGTCCCGTCGCAACGGCATCGATGTATTTCGCCGTCGGTTCGGTCGTGCTGCTGGTGATCGGCGGCTTGAGCGGCGTCTTCACGGGCGTGATCCCCGTCGACTGGCAGGCGCACAACACGTACTTCGTGGTGGCTCACATTCACTACGTATTGATCGGGTCGAATCTCTTTCCCGTGTTCGCCGGGTTCTATTACTGGCTGCCCAAGATGACCGGGCGAATGATGAACGAGAAGCTCGGAAAGCTGAGCTTCTGGGTCATGTTCCTTGGTTTCAACGTCGGCTTCTTCCCGATGCACATACTCGGGCTGATGGGAATGCCGCGCCGCATCTTCACCTATAACTCAGGCCTCGGCTTCGACAGCTGGAACTTGGTTGTGACGATCGGCGCATTCGTCCTTGGGATCGGGATTCTCATCAGCATCATTAACCTGCTGGTCAGCCTGCGCCACGGTCCACACGCCGGCCCCAACCCGTGGCACTCCGATGGTCTCGAATGGACCACGAGCTCGCCACCCAAGCCGTACGGTTCAGCACATATTCCTCTCGTGGCCACGCGCCACCCGCTGTGGGACGACTTCGAGGAAGAGGAAGATCCGGACGACGATCGGGTGCTCGACGCCGGCAGACTGACGCCCAGCACCACCGTGCTCGACGCTGTGCCCATCGCGATCTCCACAATTCCGGAAGATTCCCTGACACCTCTGCTGTCCAGCCTGACTCTATTCGGCTTCTTCCTGTTTATGGCTTTCCAGATGGTGTGGGCGGCTCTCGGCATGATCGCTCTCACCGTGCTGATCTTTGCAGTCTGGATGTGGCCTCGCATGGATAAGGAGGTTGCGTGAGCTCTGTTGTTCAAGTTCCTCCGCCGCGAGTCTCTCTCGCGACGCTTCCCATCGACCAGAGCCGCGGCATATGGGCCATGTGGTGCACGGTGGCGACCGAGGCGATGCTCTTCGTCTGCATGTTCGGCGCCTACTACTATCTCGGCTCCAACAAGGACCGCTGGGCGAACGAGAACGCTCCACACCTGCACTATCCGCTGATTTTGCTGGCGATTCTTCTCTCCAGCAGCTTTGTTCTGCACTGGGGCGAGAAGCAGGTGAAGGCCATGCGCCTCACCGCCGCCGCCATCGCTCTCTGGATTACGGTTGCGCTTGGCCTGGTGTTCCTCGCGTTGCAGGGCTTTGAATATCGTGCCCACTGGGCCGATCTTGCGCCCTACAGCGACAGCTACGGATCCATCTTCTACACCATCACGAGCCTGCACGCCGCGCATGTGATTGTTGGCCTGCTGCTGCTGATCTACGCCGGCATCGCTCCGCGCTTTTCGAAGGCGGTTCGAACTCCGCACAAGCTTTATTCCACCGTGTCGATCTACTGGCACTTCGTCGATGTGGTGTGGGTCTTCATCGTCGCGTTGATCTACGTCGTGCCCAACCTCCAGGTACTGCACCATGGACACTAGACGCGTTCCCGAACATCACGCGATCGAGCCGCACCCGCCCTCGACAGCGCCAGGTCCGGGGCAACCGCGCGTCGAGCCTCGCAGACTCTGGTTTGGCTTTGCTTCGTCGGCGATCTGCTGGATCGCCCTCGGCATACTGGACATGCTGATTACCTGGCGCGCGTGCATCTACCAGGAGGAGTACGGCCTGCCCAGTCACCCCACGAGCGCGACCGTTCTTTACCTGACCGCTTCAGTTCTGCTTCTCGCGATCACGATCGCCGCGGGAATCACCTCGTACCGCAACTGGCAGTCGATCGCGCAGCAGCGAACGTTGCTGGAATCGCCTGCAGTCGATCGCACAGAGTTCATGGCTGTGATTGGCGTGATCATCAGCATCACGCTGGGCGTGGGCATCGTGCTGCTCGCGTTGCCGCCGTTGTTCCTCAGCCTCTGCTGGAGGGCGCGATGATGCCGTTGCGCTCGCGAACGCTCGTCTCTTCGGCGGCTCTGGCTGTTGGGATGGCGTTGTGCGGATGCAACGGCGGAACGGCCACCAAGCCATACATCGTCTACACAGGCGGTAACGCCGCGCATGGCAAGCAACTCATTCGGGGTTATGGCTGCGGCGCATGCCACATGGTTCCCGGAGTGGACGGCGCGCGCGGGCTCGTGGGTCCGCCGCTGTTCTATCTCGGTCAGCGAACGATGATCGCCGGCATGCTGCCGAACTCTCCCGATAATCTCGCCCACTGGATCGAGCACCCGACGTCGGTGAATCCGAAGACCGCAATGCCTGACCTCGGACTCACGTCCGACCAGGCGTATGACATCGCTGCCTATCTGTACACCGTGCAGGGACCGGAAGGAAACCTATGGAGTCATTGAGCCGAAGCCGTAAGCACCTGTTGAGACTCGCCGCGCCGCTGATCGCGTTCGCTGTTCCGCTCGCGCTCGCTGCGCAGCAGGCGCCGCAGGGTTCCACCACGAACATCGCAGGCGAGCTTCCCGGCATTCACCTCACATCGCCCGTGGCCAACGGGCAGTGGACTATGCCGGCCGGCGACTACTCGAACACGCGCTACACTCCGCTCGACAAGATCAATACCGGAAACGTCGCCAACCTTCACGTCGTCGCCGCCTACTCCACCGGCATCCCGCACGGACACGAAGGAGCCCCGCTGGTCGTCGGAAACACCCTGTACATCGTTACGCCTTGGCCCGACAATCTCATCGCGCTCGACCTCACCAAACCCGGATTTCCGCAGAAGTGGATCTTCCATCCGTATCCTTCCATCCTCTCCGTCGGCATCGCCTGCTGCGATACAGTCAACCGCGGTCCAAGCTACGCCGCGGGAAAGATCATCTTCGAGACGCTCGACAATCAGGTCTTCGCCATCGATGCCGACAAAGGCACTATGGTCTGGCACACGACCACCGGAGACATCAAGTACGGCGAGACGATCACGATGGCACCCGTAGTTGTGCACGACACCGTTCTCGTCGGCAATTCGGGCGGTGAGCTGGGCGTGCGTGGGCACCTCACCGGTCTCGATCTCAACACGGGAAAGATTAAGTGGGTGGCCTACAGCACGGGCTCCGATGAGGACGTTCGCATCGGCTCCGACTTCCACGCCTTCTACCAGAAGGATCAGGGCAAGGACCTCGGCCTGAAGACGTGGACGCCCGGCGAGTGGAAGCGCGGCGGCGGCACGATCTGGGGATGGATCTCCTACGATCCCGAGCTCAACCTGATCTTCTACGGCACGGGCAATCCGGGCGTGTGGAACCCGGACATGCGCCCGGGAGATAACAAGTGGGCGTGCACCATCTGGGCACGTGATCCCGACAGCGGCATGGCCAAGTGGGCCTATCAGGTCGAAGCGCACGATGAGTACGACTACGACGAGATCATGGAGAACATCGCCGTCGACATGCCCTGGCATGGACAGCAGCGTAAGCTGCTTCTGCATCCGGGACGCAACGCCTTCTTCTTCGTGCTCGATCGCCAGACCGGACAGGTACTCTCCGCCGAAAAGTTCGAGCCGGCCACCTGGGCCTATGACTACAACCTCAAGACGGGGCTTCCCGACGAAGCGCCCGACAAACACACGCACTTCGGCAAATACACCACGGACATCTGTCCGTCTTCGACCGGAGGCAAGGAGTTCGTGCCGTCGTCCTTTGATCCGCAGACAGGCTACGACTACATTCCCGCGCACAACACGTGCATGGATTACCAGGGCACGGCGGTCAACTATATCGCCGGCACACCCTATCTGGGCGCAAGCGTCCGCATGTATCCAGGTCCTGGCAACTATCAGGGCGAGCTGATCGCGTGGGATGTGGCGAACGCGAAGAAGGTGTGGAGCATCAAGGAGCCCGATTTCCCGCTCTACTCCGGCGTGCTCTCCACAGGCGGCGGCCTCGTGTTCTACGGCACGATGGATGGCTGGTTCCGCGCAGTTGATGCGCGGTCCGGCAAGGTCCTTTGGCAGTTCAAAACATCTTCGGGAATCATCGGCAATCCAGTCAGCTTCGTCGGCCCGGACGGCAAGCAGTACGTCGCGATCTACTCCGGTATTGGTGGATGGATGGGAGCGACCGCTTTGCCGTCGGTCTCGACAGACGATCCCTACGCCGCACTCGGAACGGTGGGCGCGATGAAAAAGATCAAGTCCGCAACACAACCCGGAGATACGCTTTATGTCTTCAGCTATTAGGCGTGTTTCCATTTCGCGGAGCGCACAGGCTCTGGCGTGTCTTGCGGTGCCCTTCGCCGTGCTCACGTGCTTCGGCCAGGCGGACACACTGCGCGTGTGCGCCGATCCGAACAACTTGCCGTACTCGAATCAGCAGCAGCAGGGATTTGAAAATCGTGTCGCGGAACTCATCGGTCAAGACTTGCACGAGACGGTAACGTACGTCTGGCTGCGACAAGGAGAAAAGTTCTTCAAGCAGACTCTCAACGCCGGAGCCTGCGACGTCGTGATGGGCGTGCCGACAGGTTTCGACGAAGCTGCAACCACGCTCCCCTACTATCGCTCGACCTACGTTTTCATCAGCAGGCGCGATCGCAACCTGCACATCAGCGGCCTCGACGACCCACACCTACACACCCTGAAGATAGGAGTGCACATCCTTGGCGACCAGGACGACAGCATCCCGCCTGTTCACTCGTTGATCTCACGCGGTGTTGTAAAGAACCTGGTTGGCTTCAGCATCTTCGGCACACTGGATGAGACGAATCCAGCCGCCGACCTCATCAAGGCAGTCGTCGACCGGCGGGTCGACGTCGCGGTCGCCTGGGGTCCGCTCGCCGGATACTTCGCGAAGCAATCCGTGGTTCCGCTGGACGTGACACCGATCCCCGGCGACCCGACATTCCCCAACCTTCCCTTCCATTTTGATATCGCGCTCGGCGTTCGAGAGGGCGATCACGTGCGGCAGCAGCAGCTGAACGCGGAGCTGATGCGCCGGCGCAGCGAGATACAACAGATCCTCAATTCCTACGGGATTCCGCAGGTCGGCATGGAGCATGCAACCGCCGCAGCCACACACTTGCAAACGTCGAAACCTGCTGCGCCGGTGAAAGGAGACTGACGATGCGACCTCTTACTCCTCTATTCGCCGCATTGTTTCTGCTGCTCGCGACTGGCTGTCACAGCCGCCAGCAGACCTCGATCGCTGCTGGCGCAACGAGCATCTCCTCCTCCGCCGTCGGCTCCAGTACGGTAGTTGCCAATGCTGTCGGGCCCATCCCGGGCGCGCCTGAGAACGTGCACTACCGGCAAAATCCCTACGAAACCGATCCCGTCGCGCTGCAGGACGGCCGCCGATTATTCGATTGGTACAACTGCTCCGGATGTCATGGCGGACACGCAGGCGGCGGCATGGGCCCCAGCCTGCGCGACCCAACGTGGCTTTACGGCGATCGCGACGATCAGATCTTCGACTCCATCGCGCAGGGCCGCTCCAAAGGTATGCCCGCGTGGGGCAGCAAGATTCCCGAAGCGCAGATATGGGAGCTGGTGGCTTATATCAAATCGATGGGCACACCGATCGAGCCCGATCCACCCATCGAGCCTTCCCATGAGAAGGTCGAGAATCCCGATAACAACACTGTGCTTGGCGTAGGCACGCAGACGCGGGCGGGGAGGCGCTAGCTCGTGCATGAGCTGAAGCACATCTCGAGAACTTCAAGCGCCACTTCGCTTGCTCGAAGGCTTGCTCTGCTGCTTCCCATCCTGGCACTCACCGGGTGCACAGCAGAGTCGACCTTCAACGCTCACGGCCCCGCAGCGACCAGGATCGGCCATCTTTCGCTGCTGATGACCGTCCTTTTCTCCGTGACAACAATCGTAATGTGGGCGCTGATAGGCTATGCGTTTTATCGCAGACGCGGATCTCTCGCAGAGCATGAACCGATCACCGTCACCGGTGGCGAAGCATGGATTGCGATCGGCGGCATCGCTATTCCGCTCATCACTTTCATTGTGCTGTTCATTCTCGGCCTCGGTCTGCTGCGCGATTTCCCCATCCACGGAATGCATGGCCACGCCCACCACAACCAGATGGTCGAAAGCATGAAGCCCGACATCCGCATCACCGGACACCAGTGGTGGTGGGAGATCCAGTATCTCAACGACGACGTCAGCCAGCAGTTCACAACAGCGAATGAGCTGCACCTGCCGGTCGGCCGTCCGGTGAATATCGAGGTCGTCACTGCGGACGTCATGCACTCCTTCTGGATTCCCGCGCTACACGGCAAGGTGGACCTGATCCCTGGCATGGCAAACTACATCCGCATCGAGGCCTCGCAAGCCGGAGAGTATGAGGGGCAATGCGCTGAATACTGCGGCGCCGAACACGCTCGCATGCGCCTGCTCGCGGTCGCCGAGCCGGAGGAAGCCTACGAGTCCTGGAAGCAACAACAGCTGCAACCGGGAACTGTGCCAACTGACGAACTCGCCACCAATGGTATGCACGTCTTCCTCAACGGCTCGTGCTCGATGTGCCACACCGTCCGCGGAACAATCGCGGGAGGCTCGGTTGCACCCGATCTCACACACATCGGCAGCCGCGAATACATCGCGGCCAACACCTACCAGAACAACGACGCTTACCTGGAGGCCTGGGTGACGCACGCGCAAGGCCTTAAGCCCGGCGCGAAGATGCCTAACCTGACCCAGTTCACCGGCGAACAGCTCCATCAGCTCGTCGCATACCTCCGCCAACTGCAATGAGATTCCACAACGAGGAGCGAACCATGCGCCATGCCTCTTGCCTTCTTCAAAGCGCCACCATCAGTCTTGCGTGCCTGCTCTGCGCAGCTGCACCCGCAGCTGCCCAAACACCCGCTGGATGCACCGGCCTGCCCGACGCGGCCCATCTCAAGCAGGTGGTGCAGAGCGTCGTTCGCGAAGGCGCTTCAAAGAACGGCGGCATGGGAAATCAGGAGTGGGCTGCGGTCGTGAATCGCGACGGCATAGTGTGCGCGATCATTTTCTCCGGCACCACCGCCTCTGATGAGTGGCCGGGAAGTCGCATGATCTCGGCCGAGAAGGCCAACACTGCCAACGGGCTCAGCAGCCGCGACTACGCTCTCTCGACCGCGAACGTCTATGCAGCGAGCCTGCCTGGTCAAAGCCTCTACTCGCTTGCGACGAGCCAGCCGCCAAATCCTCAGGCTGCCTTCGGCGATCCCGGCACCTTCGGCACGCCGCACGATCCGATGGTGGGCAAAGCAATCGGCGGGATCATCGTCTTCGCCGGCGGACTCCCGCTCTACACTCCCGACGGAAAGATCGTCGGCGGCCTAGGCCTAAGCGGAGATACCTCATGCACCGACCACGTCATCGCCTGGAAGGTGCGTCATCAACTGCACCTTGATGCCGTTCCAATGGGACCAAGCCCGAATCATGACGACAACATGATTCTCGACTTCACGCACGGATACAGTCCGAGCGGCTTCGGTCATCCCGCCTGCAAAGGTGGCAACGACAACTCACAAATCATCAGCACACTCTCGAAGGACTTCCCCACCGGACCGCACAAACGGTAGCGATTGACACTGATGTGCTGCGTGCAGCTGTTCAGTTCGTATAGAGGCGCACGTAATCGATCAACATCTCGGATGGAAAGGGAGTGGATGCGTCTGGCGAGCCGGGCCACACGCCTCCGATCGCCATATTCAGGAGGATGAAGTTGCTCTGCCCGCCATCGAACGGCCACCCAGCACCGTCAAATCCGCTGATGCTCGACTTTGTGTACGTCACGTACGGATGGTTCGGATCGTCCACATAGTACGCGATAGAGCCAGGAGACCAGATCATCCCGTAAGTGTGCCAACCGGCGGCTGTCTGCCCGGCGGGGAAATTGAACACGGTGCCGATCTTCGTTCCAGTGAAACCAGGACCATGAATTGATCCCGCGTTCCAGTCGGGCGATTTGGCTGCATTCACTCGCTCGAGAATGTCCATCTCTCCGCAACCGGGCCAGTTTACGCTCGCGATGTTGTTGCCCATCGACCACGCTGCCGGCCAGAAGCCCTGCGCCTCAGGCACCTTCGCCCTGAACTCCAGCCGTCCATAACGAAAACTGAAGAGCCCCTGCGTCTTGAGCCGCGCCGACGTGTACTCGCCCGAGGATGTCTTCCGCCCGACGATGTGCAGAGAACCGTCCGTGCCGACATACGCGCTGGGGCTCGCCGAGCTGCACGGCGAGGCGTTCGAGCCCCAGCCGCAATACGTCTCGAGCTCCTTGTTTCCCCATCCGTCGCCACCCGTATCGTAGGTCCAGATCGAAGGGTTTGGCTGCTTCTCTTCCCGTCAAGTTCGTGAACTCGTCGCTCCACACCAGAGTGCCGGCGGGGATACGAAGGGAAAACGCCCGCGAGGAAACTGCGCTGCTCTTCCCGCCCTTGAGAACTCCGATTGCCTTCACCGTCATGCTCGACGAGACAAGAAATGGCGCGAAGTACCGCGTGGAACTGCTCGTGGGCACACTGCCGTCCGTGCTGTAGTAGATCTCCGTGGCGCGGGTACTCTCCGTCAGAGAGATGATCTGCGCCCTGTTTTGCGCAGCAGTCGCTGAGATTGCGGGCCTTGCAACCTCGGCGTCGGAACTGCGTGCTGCCCCTGACGCGATCGCAACCCGCGCGCAGCCGAATACCACGACGACTACCGCAACGAAACACACAAGCCGATATCGTGCCAGCATCATCCCCTCTATCTGATCGGATAGTATGCAATTTCCAAGCAGATTGCGGTGCAGCGTGATAACTCTGTTGAGGGTCTGACTCGACCCGCAAGGACGCCTGAAATCGAAGGCTGGCTCGCGCAGGAGGGCACGATGTCAAAGCATCAATACATTCTCGCGCTGGATCAGGGCACGACGAGTTCTCGCGCGCTAGTCGTCGACTCGGCCGGTTCCGTGGTCGCGATAGCGCAGCGGCCGTTCCGGCAGATCTTCCCGCAGCCTGGATGGGTGGAGCACTGCCCGCGAGAGATTTGGTCTTCGCAGAGCGGAGTCGTTGCCGAAGCGCTGGCGAGTGCAAATCTCACCGAACGCGATATCGCGGCCATCGGTATAACGAACCAGCGCGAGACCACCATCCTGTGGGATCGTGAGACTGGCGAGCCTGTAGCAAACGCCATCGTCTGGCAGGATCGCCGCACGGCATCCCTGTGCGATTCGATACGCGAACGCGGCTATGCTCCGATGATCCAGAAGAAGACCGGGCTGCTGCCGGATGCGTATTTTTCCGCGAGCAAGCTCAAGTGGCTGCTCGATAACGTTGATGGCGCGCGCCAAAAAGCAGCAGCTGGAAAGCTCGCCTTCGGCACAGTTGATAGCTGGCTGATATGGAAGCTCACGCAAGGCCGCCATCACATCACCGACGTCACAAATGCGTCGCGAACAATGCTGTTCAACATCCACACCCTGAGTTGGGACGACGAGTTGCTGGCTCTTTTTGAGGTGCCGCGCTCCCTTCTTCCTGAGGTTGTTGCATCGAGCGGTCAATGCGCAATCACGAGCGGCACCCTCGAGGGCGTTCCGATCGCAGGAATTGCAGGAGATCAGCAATCCGCGCTCTTTGGACAGATGTGCAACCAGCCCGGAATGGCGAAGTGCACCTACGGCACCGGTGCATTCATGCTCTTGAACACCGGCGAGCAGCCGATCGATTCATCGTGTCAGCTCCTGAGTACGATCGCATGGAAGATTGGGGCTCGCGTCGAATACGCGCTCGAAGGAAGCATGCTCATGGCCGGCGCGGTCGTGCAATGGCTACGTGATGAGCTGCAAATCATCCGCAGCGCGCCGGAGATCGAGCAGCTCGCTGCATCTGTGTCTAACGCGAACGGAGTCGTTCTGGTCCCGTCCTTCGCCGGCATGGGAGCGCCGCACTGGGATCAGTACGCGCGCGGAGCGATTGTCGGGATGACACGCGGCACCTCCAGGGCACACATCGCCAGAGCCGCGCTGGAGGGCATCGCGCTGCAAGCGGCCGATGTGCTCGAAGCAATGCAATCCGATGCAGGACTTGCACTCTCGGAGCTTCGCGTGGACGGAGGAGCGTCGGCAAACAATCTGCTGATGCAGATTCAGTCGGACGTTCTCGGCATCCGAGTCGTTCGTCCCACCAACTCCGAAGCAACGGCACTAGGCGCGGCCTACCTCGCCGGGCTCGGCGTGCAGTACTGGGAGAAGGTGGAGGCCATCAGCAATCAGTGGAAGGTCGATCGCATCTTTGAGCCGCAGATCGGCGCTGACGAACGCGAGAGCGTGCGTTCAACGTGGCATCGAGCGCTGGGGCGCGCGAAGGATTGGGAACCGCACGCATGATGAGAGCGGAGATTCTCGAGACGCTGCGGCAACGCACGATTCCGTGGGACGTCCTCGTGATCGGCGGCGGCGCGACCGGCCTCGGAACCGCCGTGGAGGCTGCGAGCAGAGGCTATCAAACAGTCTTGGTAGAGCGCATCGATTTCGCCAAAGGAACGTCGAGCCGCAGCACCAAGCTGGCCCACGGCGGTGTTCGTTACCTTGAGCAAGGCAACATAACGCTCGTGCTTGATGCTTTGAAGGAGCGTGGACACATGCTGAGGAATGCTCCTCATCTTGTCCACGATCTTTCGTTTGTCGTTCCAGCCTTTCACTACCTTTCTCTTCCTTACTATGGTCTGGGGCTCAAGGTTTATGAGAGGCTCTCCGGCAAACTATCGCTCGGGCCGTCGCGCTTTCTCTCGCGCACCCAAACTCTCCAAATGCTTCCCGGCATCGCATCCGACGGTCTCCGCGGCGGCGTTCTCTATCACGACGGGCAGTTCGACGACGCCCGTTATGCGATCTCGCTGATGCGCACACTGCAGGACCTCGGTGGCACGGCGATCAACTACATCGAAGCAACGCAGATACTGCATCACAATGGCCGGGCGGCAGGAATCGCGGCACTGGACAAAGAGAGCGGCGAGTCCTTCGAAATCCTGGCCAAAGTTGTAATCAACGCAACCGGCACCTATGCGGAGCGAGTGCTGTCGATGGATCATGCGCAGAATCGCTCCGTTCTCGCTCTCAGCCAGGGGACCCATTTTGTGCTGCCCCGATCATTCCTCGAAGGCAGTGCCGCCCTGATGGTTCCCCGGACCGATGACGGACGCGTGCTCTTTGCAATCCCCTGGCATGGAGCGACGATCGTCGGCACCACCGATGAACCGGTGGAACAGGTAACGGACGATCCTCGCGCATTGAGAAGGGAGAAGGAGTTTCTGCTCGACCACATCAACCGCTACTTCGGACGCCGGCCGCACGGCTCCGAAATTCTCAGCGTGTGGTCAGGCCAGAGACCGCTCTTCCGCGAAGCCAGCAAGAAAACCTCTCAGATATCGCGGGACCACAAGATCCTCGTATCGGATTCACGGATGATTACGATCACCGGCGGCAAATGGACGACCTATCGCCGCATGGGCCAGGACGCGATCGACAGAGCAGCCGGGGTCGGTTCTCTTCCCGCGACAAAATCGAGAACCGTTGATTTGAAGCTGCACGGCTGGCTTGCATCGCCTTCGAAAAACATGTCAGAGCCGGAGTTTGTATACGGTTCGGACTTCCAAGCTCTCGAGCAACTCGGCTCCGGCGATCCCGAGCTCAATCGGCTGATTCATCCAAACCTTCCCTACCGGCTTCGCGAGATCATCTGGGCGGCGCGCTACGAGATGGCGCGCACTACCGAAGATGTTCTGGCGCGCAGAACGCATGCGCTCTTTCTCGACGCGCGCGCAGCAATTGAAGCGGCGCCCGCTGTAGCGGCGTGGCTCGGAAAAGAACTGAAGCGCGATGCGGCCTGGATTCAGCGCGACCTCGACAGCTTCATCTCTCTCGCAAATGGCTATGTCTACCACGACAACGAGCCGGTTTCACACGCGACAGAGATCATCGGCACGCAACAATAAACAACGCTCGCGATAACGGGCCACGCTCGTACTACAATCCTCTGCGTCACGGTCCCGCAGAATTTGCGTGTCCACTCCTTCCCGCAACGATGGAGAGATTGAAGTGAAGTCAGGCCCAACAATTCAGCGGAGAGCCCAGTGAACAAGCAATTTTCCGGACAACTCATCTCAGAAGCGGTTGCGATGTTCATCATCATCGCGTTCGGCGATTCGGTCGCTGCCATGTACACGCTCTATTCGCCAAGCCCGTATCAACAGGCTTACTGGGGAGTGTGCATCGCATGGGGACTCGCCGTCACAATGGCGATCTACACAACCGGCTCCGTGAGCGGATGCCACGCCAATCCCGCGGTTACGCTCGCTCTGGCGATGTACCGTCGCTTCCCGTGGAAGAAGGTCATCCCCTACTGGATCGCGCAGGTCATTGGAGCATTCGCCGGAGCGGTCCTGGTGTATCTGCTCTTTTCTCCGGTCATCGACCACTTCAACACAGCCAACAATCTCGTTCGCTCCTCAGGCGGAGCAGCCGGCATGTTCTTCACTCATCCTGGACTGGCCATCTCAATCAGCCACGCATTCATGGACGAGATTGTCCTCACCGCATTCCTCATCTTCGGCATCTTTGCCGTTACGGAGCACTTCAACGAGATCGCTCCGGGTCCGAACATGGGCGCGTTCATCATCGGGCTGCTGGTCGCTCTCATTGGAGCCTCAATGGGCTATCTGGAAGCATGGGCCATCAATCCCGCGCGCGACATCGGACCCAGGACGTTCTGCTTCTTCGCAGGCTGGGGTTCCTCCGCGTTCCCGTCCCCGGGAAGCTACTGGTGGGTACCGGTTGCCGGTCCACTCCTTGGCGGCATCATCGGCGGCGGAGCCTATCAACTATTGATCTGGCCATTTCTTCCTGCAAGGGACCGTGCGCTCATGCAGCAAAGGGAAGCGCAGGCCGCGAGTACGAACGGAGCACTAGAATAATTCGATGAGTCATCTGCGTAAAATCGATCTGGTGGGCGTGGGCCTCAACGCCACCGACACTTTGATTCGCCTGTCCGAATTTCCGCTGCGCGGCTCGAAGCTTGAATACGACGCAGAGTCCCTGATGCCTGGCGGGCAGGTCGCTTCAACCGTCGTCGCTTGTCAGACCTGGGGTCTGCAGACTCGCTATGTCGGGAAGCTCGGCGACGATGACGCATCCCGGTTGCATGCGCGTGAGTTCGAACGCACAGGCGTTGAAGCGCAGCTGATCAACGTGCCGAACGCTGCCAGTCCCAAGTCGCTCATCATGGTCGATCAGGACGGAGAGCGCACCGTTCTATGCCGTCGCGATGAGCGCCTGATTCTCCAGCCGGAAGAGCTGCGCCGCGACTGGATCACCGACGCCCGCGCACTCCATGTCGAC
>DASYBN010000306.1:0-5284 GCA_036500785.1 Acidobacteriaceae bacterium | reverse complement strand
GCGAAGGCTCCGCAGGCGCAGGTGAGCTTCAGCTCCGGCGGGCAGATTCGGGACGCAGTCGCGAAGGCGAAGAATGCGGATGTCGCGATTGTGTTCGCGTGGCAATGGGAGTCGGAGGGCGGCGATCTTGAGAACCTCTCGTTACCGGAGAACCAGGACGAGTTGATTGCTGCAATCGCGAAGGCGAACCCGCACACGGTTGTGGTGCTGGAGACGGGATCGGCGGTGAAGATGCCGTGGCTCGACAATACAGCGGCGGTGCTGGAGGCATGGTATGCGGGCTCGGACGGAGCACACGCAGTAGCGAATGTGCTTTTCGGAGACGTGAACCCCAGCGGCAAGCTGCCCATGACCTTCCCGAAGAGTGAAGACGATCTGCCGCGGCGGACCGTCTCGCAGCCTCCGCCGCCGGTTGTGAATGGTGTGCTCAGCTTCAAGGTGGATTACAACATCGAGGGTGCGGCGGTTGGGTACAAGTGGTATGAGGAGCAACACAAGCCTGTGCTGTTCCCGTTCGGCTTCGGACTCTCTTACACGACGTTCAAGTACTCGGACCTGAAGGTCTCGGGCGAAGGATCAAGCGTCACGCTGACTGTGACGAACACTGGATCACGCGCTGGGGCCGACATCGCCGAGGTCTACGCGGCGCTGCCGGAGAGTGCGGGTGAGCCATGGAAGCGGCTCATCGCGTACAAGAAGGTCGAGCTCGCACCGGGCGAGAGCAAGACTGTGACCATGGACGTTGACCCGATCTACATATCCATCTGGGATGTCGCGGCAAAGCGCTGGACGCGGCCGGACGGAGAGTATCGCGTGATGGCCGGCGGATCGTCCGCCGACCTGCCGTTGAACGCGACTTTCCGGGTGCGGTAGATCATTGCTGAACTGTTGATGCGGGCGGCTCGGCCGATGGCGGCGGCCGTCGCATCGCCACGCGGACCACGCTCGTGATGCTGCGCCGTTAGTGCGCGCCTGCAGGGCCGCGGCCGGGCTTCACCTTCTTGAAGAACCAGACCACGATCACGCAGCCGGCGCACAGCATCGAAAGCCAGCGGAAGACATCGACAAAGGCCCACATCGAGGCTTGCCGGATGAGCTCCTGGTAGACCGTGGCCTGCGCGGCATGGGCGGCGTTCGCCGGTCCGAAGGAACCGGACAGGAACTGCTGCGAGCCATGCACGCTGCTTTGAAACGCCTGGCCGGTGGTCGGCACGTAGTTGGTGATCTCGTTCTGGTGCACAGCCGCGCGCCGCGTGAGCAGCGTCGTTGCGATCGAGATTCCGATCGATCCACCGACGTTCCGCATCAGGTTAAAGAGGCCGCTGGCGTTCCCGATCTGGTCGTTGCGCAACGTTCCGTAGGCAGCGGTGCTGATCGGAACGAAGACGAAGCTGAGGCCAAAACCCGTGATGAGAATCGGCAGAAAGAGCGTGGTCGGCGAGATATCTAACGTGATCGAGCCGAAGTACAGCGTCGTCAGGCCGAACGTGAGGAAGCCGAACGTCAACAGGTAGCGCGGGTCCACTTTGTTGGAGAGATAGCCAATGACGGGCATGCCGCAGATAGCGCCGAGACCACGCGGAGCGACGACCAGGCCGGCAGTGAATGCTGTATACCCGAGCAGCTCCTGATAGAAGAGTGGAAGCACCGTAACGGTGGAGTAGATCCCAATGCCGAACAGGAAGATGAGGATGCAGCCGATGAGGAAGTTGCGGTCCCCGAGCACGCGGAGATCTACGAGCGGGTCTTTCTGGAACGAGCGCCAGATGAACCATACGAACGAGACGATGAGCGCGAGGAAGGCCCAGCGCAACCAGACGGCTCCGAACCAGTCGACCTCCTGACCCTTGTCGAGGATGACCTGCAGGCATCCGCTCCAGACGACGAGCGTGCCGAAGCCAATCTTGTCGAACGGCGACACCTTTGCTTTCGAGATGTACGGCGGGTCATTGACGAAGCGGCTGATCATGAAGACAGCCATCGCACCCACGGGAATATTGATGTAGAAGGCATAGCGCCAGGAGTAGGTATCCGTGAGCCAGCCGCCGAGCGTTGGCCCAAGCACTGGCGCGACGACCACGCCGAACGCGAAGACAGCCATTGCGGCGCCGCGTTTGCGCGGGGGGAAGCTCTCGAGAAGGATGGCCTGCGACAACGGCTGCAGTGCGCCGCCGCCTGCCCCCTGCACGACGCGCGCGAGCAGCATCAAGCCGAGCGTCGGCGCGGCGCCGCACGCAAAGCTCGCAATCGTAAAGATGATGACGCAGCTAAGCAGAAAGCGCTTGCGCCCGAAGCGCAGCGAAAACCAGTTCGACGCCGGAAGAATGATTGCGTTGGCAACCAGGTAGCTGGTGAGCACCCAGGTCGCTTCGTCCGTCGATGCCGAGAGCGAGCCGGCGATGTAGGGAAGCGCTACCGAGGCGATCGCGGTGTCGAGCACTTCCATGAAGGTGGCGAGCATCACAGACGCCGCGATCAGCCACGGGTTGACACCCTTCGTGACCTCCTGCGGAGCTTCGGCAGTCGTCGAACTCGTCGAAGACTGGTCGATTGTGGCGCTAGCCGATGCCATGCGTCAGGATGCCTGCTTTCCGCGTGCAAAGAATAAGCGGCGAAGATCCTCGCCACGTTGCTTTGGATGCGATGCAGGGAAATGGGATTCGCAGTGGCCGATCTTCGCACGCGCTGCGAGAGGTCAGGAATGCTCCGGCGTGGGCGCGCCGGTTGCGGGAGGCAGCGGCGAGTGCATCGGAAAGCGGCGCTTCAGTGACAGAATCGGAAGCTCGAAGAAGTAGAAGGAGATGGACGCGAGTGCCACAGTGATTGGAAAGGCAATAACAAATCGCGCCAGCTGATAGCCGGCGCCGGAGGACGCGTGCGCGATGTGCTCGCCGAGCACGTCGATCAATGGCTCGATGAATATGTGCAGGACGTAGAAGCCGTAGCTAATCCGTCCGAGAAAGCGTAGAAGAGGCGAAGACAAAATGGTTCGCGTCACGCCGCTCCGCATTGCAATCGGGATGACAGCCGTCGCCGCAATGCCTACGCCGAGCAGCCCGACTGTGAATTGCGGTGCCGGCGAAAGATAAAAGGTCCCCGAGCGCCAACTCGACAGCAGATAGACGGCGATGCCGACCCAGAACGCGCTGACCGCCAATCGCTCCACCACTTGCAACTGCGGCCCGCGCATCGCAAGCGCAAGCGCGGCTCCCAACGCGAGCGTGCCGGCGTGCGTCAGCAGAAAGGGATCGAACGTCGCGGCGAACTCCGCAGGAACGACTGGCAGATGCGTAAGGATGCGAAACAGCTCCGAGAGCGCCACAATCCACAGGCTGAGCTTGAGCACACGCGAGCGCGTGCCCGCGAATAGCACCAGCGCCGGCCACAGAATGTAGAACTGCTCCTCGACCGCGAGGCTCCACAGATGGAAGAGTGGGAGTGGCGACGTAGGCTGCAGCGCCGTGGTGACAAGGCCGGGAAGGTTCTGCAGGAACCCGGCATAGAGCAGAACGGGCGTGAGCTCCGCGAGGCGGTTGCCGCGCGCTACCGCTGCTAGAAGGGCGATTAGAACGACCGCGTAGTACAGCGGAAAGATGCGCAGCACGCGCCGTGCATAGAAGTTCCGCAACACGTCGCGTTCGTCGCGCGAATCCCACAGGCTGCCGGTGATCAGAAAGCCGGAGAGCGCGAAAAAGAGAATGACTCCGATCCAGCCGGTCTCCGTCAGATAACCGAGCGTGCGCACCAGCGCATTCGACGAACGCAGACCGCCCCCGTAATGAAATACGTAGACCAGCAGGATGGCAACGCCGCGCAGGCCGTCGAGTGCAGGATCTCGTGAGCGCGCGGAGGCCATCGGGCTCAGGCTACGTTTCATCCGCGCAGTGAGTCAACGCACGAGGCATTGAGCGATGCGCTGAACCTAGCTCTCATGGAAGAGCTCCGCGCGCGGATCCTCCGGATTCAGCCGTTGCAACTCGCGCAGAATCTCCTTCGAACGCTCGTCCTGCACGCGCGGCACGACGATCCTGATCTCTACAATCTGATCGCCGCGCTGCCCTTCGTGCGCTGCGCTCGGCGCACCCTTTTCGCGCATTCGAAGCTTCTGTCCCGTTTGCGTTCCGGGGGGAATCTTCAGCTGCGCCCGCCCGGGACGATGGCCTTCGCCATCGATCGTCGGCACGTCAACGCGCGCGCCGAGCGCGGCCTCCATCGCGGTCACTGGGATCGTGACGTGAATGTCGTCGGCCACGCGCCGGAAGAGCTTGTCATGGCTCACGCGGATGATGAGATAGAGATCGCCCGCGGGCGCGCCCTCTGTTCCCGCGTTGCCTTTGCCCGCAAGTCGAATCCGCTGCCCGTCGCGCGTTCCCGGCTTGATGCGGAACTCGAGCGGCTCCACGCGCGTGACCACACCGGCGCCGTCGCACGTCGGGCAATTGTTCTGCACCTTACCGGAGCCGCCGCAACGCGGGCACTGGATGTTGAACTTCATGCGGCCGCCGGTCTGTTGCACCTGGCCTGTGCCGTGGCACTCGGGGCACTCCATGGGCTTACCGACGGCTCCCGTTCCTTTGCACGTCGGGCATTGCGACTGCCTCTGAATCTCCAGCCGCGTGACTCCGCCGCGGATCGCGGTCCAGAAGTCGATCTCGACCTGGTACTCGAGATCGGTGCCGGGCTGCGGACCGCGCGGCTGCCGGCCTCCTCCGAACATGTTGCCGAAGATATCGCGGAAGCTCGAGCCGAAGCCGGAGCTCTCCTGCTGCGACGAGCGGCGTCCCTCCGGCGTGAAGCCGGAGAAGTCGAAGCCGCCGAAGTCGAACGGAACACCCTGACCTCCGCCTGGCGCAGAGCGTCCCCCGCCGAAGCCTCCGCCTCCGCCCGCACCAGCGCGCGCATAGGCCTCAGCCGCCGCGGGATCGATGTTGTCGGAGTAGAAGCCGAGCTGGTCGTAAACCTTGCGCTTCTTCTCGTCGGAGAGAACGTCGTTGGCCTCGGAGATCTCTTTGAACTTCTCCTCTGCCTTCTTATCGCCTGGGTTCACGTCGGGGTGATACTTGCGTGCGAGTTTGCGGAAGGCCTTGCGGATCTCCTCCTGCGTCGCCGTCTTCTTCACGCCGAGCGTGCCGTAGTAGTCCTTGGTCTGTGGTCCTGCCATAGTGTGCTTTCTTCAACTTACTCTACTGATGCGTTCAGGCGTAAGAAGGCATCATGGAAGTGTCGCGGCCTGACACACCGGGCACCAGTAGAGTGTGCGTCCGGCGATGTCGCGGCGCTGAAT
>DASYBN010000305.1:0-5633 GCA_036500785.1 Acidobacteriaceae bacterium | reverse complement strand
ATGCAGAAATGCAATCAGGGTCGGACGGACGGGAGATACTGTCGTTCTACGTATTTCGCGCGAATTGAGGTGAGCGGATGGAGCGGCGAAGCTTTTTGAGGATGACGGCGGCGGCTGCCGCGGCGGCAGCAGTTCCGGAGGGAATCGGGCGGGCTGCCGAGGCGGCTGCGCAGACTTCGGCGGCCAAGCCGATGCCGCTCCAGACTGAGTTGCCGGCCGGGTTCAATACGTTGGACCGGGATTATGCGCAGTTCTGCGCAACACCCGAGAGCGACCGAGCCTTTTATGCGCTGGTGAATGGAAAGATTGTGCGCGAGAAGCTGGACGAGGCTGCATGGGAGCCGAGCGGGTGGGGCGAGAACGCCGACTTGCCGGTTGCGGGTGGCAGCTGGGACGGCGTGCCGATGGTGTCGCCGATTCCAAACCTGGCCGGAACGGGTCCGTTTGAGCCGACCTGGGAGTCGCTGCTGAAGTATGAGACGCCCGAGTGGTACCGCGATGCGAAGTTTGGCATATGGGCGCACTGGAGCCCGCAGTGCGTTCCGGAGGACGGCGACTGGTACGCGCGGAATATGTATCTCGCGGACCAGCCGCAGTACAGGTTTCACCTGGAGCACTACGGGCCGCAGTCGCGCTTTGGATACAAGGATCTGTGTGCGCAGTGGACGCTGCTGAACTGGGATCCGGATGCGCTGATTGATCGCTATAAGAAAGCCGGAGCGAAGTTTTTCATCGCGCTGGCGAATCATCATGACGGGCTCGATGCGTGGGACTCGAAGCATCAGCCGTGGAATGCGATGAACATGGGGCCGCATCGCGATGTGGTGGGCGAATGGGCACGGGCAGCGCGGGCGCAGGGGCTGCCGCTGGGTGTGACGGTGCATCAGGCGCGCAACTGGTGGTGGTTTCAGCCGTCGCATGGAGCCGACAAGACGGGCGCGATGGCGGGCGTGCCGTACGACGGGCGCATGACGCTGCGCGATCGCAAGCAGCAGTGGTGGGAAGGGAACGATCCGCAGCGGCTCTATGGAGTAAAGCATCCGAAGAATGCGCTGCCGGATATTTCGTATGTGAAGAACTTTTACGACCGCACGCGGGACTTGATCGATCAGCACAGTCCGGACCTGTTGTATTTCGACAACGACCGCTTTCCGCTCGGATGGGCGGGGATGAATCTCGGCGCGTACCTGTACAACCACAGTGCGGCGAAAAATGGTGGAACCGTGCAGGCCGTGACAACCATCAAGAATGTTCCGGCCGAGTATGCGAAGGCTGTGGTGGTGGACTATGAGCGCGGGTTGACGAGCTCGATCATGCCGTACACGTGGCAGTCGGAGACATGCATTGGAGAGTGGCACTACAACCGCGCGCTGTTCGAAAAGCCGGGCGAGTACGGCGGGTATCTGGCGCCACGCGATGTGATCCACTGGATGGTGGACACGGTGAGCAAGAACGGAACGTTCATTCTGAATATTCCGGGAAGACCGGACGGCACGATCGATGCGAAAGAGATTGCGGTGCTGGACGGGATCACGGCGTGGATGCAGGTGAACGGCGAGGCAATCTACGCGACGCGGCCGTGGAAGGTGTGGGGCGAAGGTCCGAACATGATCAAGCCGGGCAGCTTCCAGGGGCAGAGCGTCAGCGCGCTGGGCGAGAAGGATGTGCGGTTCACGCGCAGCAAGGCGGGCGATACGGTGTATGCGATCGTGCTGGGCTGGCCGGCGGGAGAGATTGTGATTCAGTCGCTGGGCGTGAACGCTTCCACAAGCCCGCGGAAGATTGCGAAGGTGGAGTTGCTCGGAACGGGTGCTCGGCTGCGATGGAAGCAGAACCCGGAGGCGCTGCGAGTGGATCTGCCGAAGGAGTATCGGCCTGCAGTGGACTATGCGGCGGCGCTGCGGGTGTCGTTCGCGTGAACGGGGAACCGGAGCCACCGATTTCGCGTATGTGACGGAGGTGTGTTGAGCTTGTGTTGAGCTGTTGATGAATGGAGTTTGTGGTGGGATGGTTCGGCAGGTTGTGGGCTTGGGTGGTTGTGGTGGCGACGGCGGTGGGTGCCGCGACAGCAGTAGCGCAGGTGAATTCAGGACAGCAGGCGAAACCGACCGTGACGCCGGCGAGTCCTCCGGCGGGCTCACGGGGAGCAAACTCCGAAGTCACCGTGCCGGTGATCGACAGGCCGCTGACGCTGGCGGACTTCGACGGGATGGAGCCGAAGGGCGACCTCAAGCAGCGGTTGGCGCACGTGGGCGGGTTCATCCAAAACCAGCCGGTCGATGGAGCGCCAGCGACGGAGCGGACGCAGGTATGGCTCGCGCGGACGCGCACGACGCTGTATGTGGTGTTTCTGTGCTTCGACAATAATCCGCGGCTGATACGGTCGCACCTTGCGCGGCGAGAGAACATTCTGAACGACGATTATGTGACGCTGGCGCTGGATCCGTTTCAGGACCGTCTCCGGGGCGTGGAGTTTCAAGTGAACCCGGCGGGCGTGCAGGCGGATGCCGCGTGGACGGAGACCAACGGCGCCGACTACAGCTATGACCAGGTATGGGATTCCGACGGACGGATTACGAGCAAGGGATGGATGGCGCTGATGGCGATTCCGTTCCGCAGTATTCGATTCCCGGCGCACGGGGACAGGTGGGGCGTGGTGTTCTGGCGCAACCTGCCGCGTAACAGCGAGAACGACTGGTGGCCGCGGGTGAGTGCGAATGTGAGCGGGATGCTGAGCCAGGAAGGCACGATGGACCTGCCGGCGATGGAAGGCGTGACGGGCTCGCACAACGTGCAACTGAACCCCTACGTTCTGGGACAGAACGTGCATACGCTCCAGACGCTGGACCCGAACAATCCCTACTTCAGCACTCGCAATGCAGAGGCGACTGCAGGCGGCGAAGCGAAGGCGGTGTGGAGAGACGCGATTGTGTTCGACGCGACGATCAATCCGGACTTCAGCGATGTGGAGAGCGATCAGCCGCAGTTCACTGTGAACCAGCGCTACCCCGTGTACTTTCCGGAGCTGAGACCGTTCTTCCTGGAGAACGCAAGCTACTTTGCAACGCCGATGAACCTGCTGTACACGCGCAACATCGTGCGGCCGGATTGGGGCGGACGCGTGACGGGCAAGATCGGACACATGAATCTTGGGCTGCTGGCGATCGATGACCGCGAGCCGGGCGAGACGGTTCCGCAGGACGATCCGCTGTATGCGCACAAGGCGGAGGCATACGTAGGCAGAGTGTCGGAGGACCTCGGCAAGGGATCGAATGTCGGATTGATGTACACGGACGAGGAGTTCGGCGGCGGATGGAACCGCATCGGCGGCGCGGACCTTACGTGGAGGGTGAACAGTCACTGGACGGTGCTGGGCCAGATGGTGGAGAGCTCGACGAAGCCCAGCGAGAGCAGCAGCCAGGCGGAGATCTTTACGCCACAGTATGGCGCGGGACCGGCGGCCGATGTGCAGGTGCAGCGCAACGGACACGCATTCAACATGTTCAACGAGTATCAGGACATCAGCGCGGGATTTACAAGCGAGCTGGGATTCTTTCAGACATCGAACATCCGCAGCGATCACGTGCACGCGAACTACCAGTGGTTTCCCAAACACAGCCTCGTGCAGAGTTTCGGACTGGAGACGAACCAGAACGTGGCGTTCGATCACGCACATAACCGCGTGTATCACTACTCGACGTTCGATGTGTTTTTCCTGTTGCCAAGGAACATCGTGCTCGCGCCGATTGGAGGCCAGAACTCGGATACGGTGGGGCCACAGAACGGCTATCCACTAAAGGAGAGCCAGAACTTTACGGAGAACTACGGATGTGTCGTGGCGCGCGGGCAGCCGTGGGCGCAGCTGAACTTCAATCTGCAGTGGCTGCGCAGCGGAAACGTGAACTACAACCCGCCGCCGGGAGAGACGCCGTTTCTGCTGAATCAGAATACGCTGCAGGCGCTGGTGTCGGTGAACCCGCTGCGGCAGCTGACGGTGGACAACACGTACCTGCTGGACCGCGACTTCAACGCGCACACGAACGAGTTTGTCTACGAGTCGCAGACGTTCCGGACCAAGCTGAACTATCAGTTCACGCGGGCGCTTTCGGCGAGAGCGATTGTGGAGTATGACTCGACGCTGGCGAACCCCGCCGAAACGTCGCTGATGCGCACCAAAGAGGTGCAGACGCAAGCCCTGCTGACATGGCTGCCACATCCGGGAACGGTGGTGTACATCGGATGGAACGACGATCTGCAGAACTACAACCACACGCTGTGCGCGCGCATGCGGCAGCGATGTGATCCAACGCAGCCGATTCTGCCGCGCGGGCCGGGATATCTGAACGACGGGCGGCAGTTCTTTGTGAAGGCAAGCTATCTGCTGCGGTTTTGAGCGCGGGCGTTATGCGTTCTGTGAGTTACTGACGAGCTGGATGGAGCCTTCGGCGCTGGCGGCGAAGGTTTCCGTGTAGAGGCGCTGGTTCGTGATGTCGCGGTAGTCGAGCGTCAGCCTCGGGCCGTGGAACGTCAGATTGACAAAGCCATTCCAGCCGGCGGTGTCGCCGTCGCCGATCGGGTAGTCGGTGCGCGTGTCGTGAAAGCGAAGTGGGACCTCTTTGAATTTCGGTGGGGTTATTTCGACGGGCATGCCGCCGTGGCCGATGCAGCGCCCGAAGCAGCGGAGGGCCGGGGTGTCCGGCGGCGAGTGGAGGTCGTAGATCGCGAGGCGGTGCTCGTGTCCCCACAGCCAGAGGACGTCCTGGTTTGGAAAGAATTCGGCGAGCTGCTGGCCAGGTTTGGGAAAGGTTTCATCCGGAAAGGCTGAGTAGTACTGGTGGTGCGAGAGGATGATGGTGGCTTTCGTACATTCCTGCGGGCGCACGTTGGACCGGAGCCAGTCGAGCTCGGCTTGTTCCAGACGCCCATCGCCGCCAAGGGCTTTGATGGAGCGCAGCCCCGGCACGGAGCCCAGAATAGGGACGCCGGCGGAGTTGTAACCGGTGTCGAGGCCGATGATGCGCCAGTGTTCGGACTCAAGGCAGAAGAAGCTGGCGCGTTGTTGTTGGCCGGGTGTTGGACTGCCGAAGCCGAGAACCTTTGTGTAGTAGGGCCGGCCGCCTCCGTAAAGCTCGTGGTTGCCCGGCATCGTGAGCGTGCCGACGGCGCCGCGCGGGAACTGAACGGGCGTCTGGCCGGTGCATTGGATCCCGAGGAAGTTCTCGTCGACTTCGATGTCGTCGCCGATGTAGTAAACGTCGCCGAGATGGATCGTGTAGTCGGGGCGGAAGGCGGACATGTTCTCGGCAACGCGCGCGGACTCCTCCGTGCCGGTGCCCCAGTCGCCGGCGATGGAGATGCGGATCGGATCGTGCCCGGAAGCGGAGCGGAGCGGATAAATGCCGTCGTGGCCGTCGAGCGCGTACGTCGGGAAGGGTTTGTAGCGGCCCTTGAAGACGGTGCGGATATACTTGCCGATCCAGGCCCAGGGTCGCTGCGTGAAGATGGCGAGCAGGGGATAGCGGCCGACGTGGCCGGATTCTGCCAGCGAGCTCTGCATGTGCGCGAGCAATGGCGTGCGGCCGAGCACAGGGATGTTGCTCTGGCGAGCGATATGTTTGGATTTATAGCGGCGC
>DASYBN010000304.1:0-13702 GCA_036500785.1 Acidobacteriaceae bacterium | reverse complement strand
AGCACGCGCGCGGGCAGAAGAAAGATCGCCGCGATCAGCTCAAAGGCGCCATGCACAACCAGCCCGAGGAGACGGAATGGCAAAAGAATGAGCCACACGAACGGATACAGGACGAGTGCCACCAGCGCAGCGGGCCAGCAGACGATAAGAAGAAGAACAAAGAGGAGCAGTTTGATCACGATTGCCTCCGAAAGAGATACGGCGACGCGGCCCCTGTGGTTCCACGCGTTCTCAGCGCAGGATATCCTCCAATGCGGTCGAGAGCTCAGTTTTTTCATCGCGATACTTTACGATGATCGGCGTGTACACAGAGAGGCCGAGTTCCTTGCCCGGACCCTGCCGTATAGCCCGTGAACCCGGAACTACCACGGCTCCCGATGGAATGATCAGCGGCGCCTCGGCGGTTGCGCGGAGCACGGTGTTGTTGGGCAGATCGTAGACCGGCGTACCGCGCGTGAGAACGGTTCCGGCGGCGAGCACGGCCTTGCTGCGGACGATTGTTCCCTCGTAGACACCCGTGTTGCCGCCGACGAGAACGTCGTCTTCGATGATAACGGGGGAGGCGTTCACCGGCTCGAGAACGCCACCGATCTGCGCCGCCGCCGAGAGATGAACGCGCTTGCCGATCTGCGCGCACGAACCGACCAGGGCGTGCGAATCGACCAATGTGCCCTCGTCGACGAACGAACCGGTGTTAACGTAGGCGGGCGGGACGACCACAACTCCGGGCCCAAGGTAAGCGCCCGCGCGCACCGCACTCCCGCCTGTCACGATGCGGATGTTCTGCTCTGGCGTAAAGCGGCGAGTTGGGAAGGTGTGCTTGTCCACGCAAGAAAGGACAGCGTCATCGCCGACCGATTCGAGGTGACCGAGGCGAAACCCGAGCAGGATTCCGCGCTTCACCCAGGCATTCACGCGCCATCCGGTAGGCTGCGAGGCATCGGGCTCGGCCGAGCGAATGCTGCCGGACTCAAGCGCGTGGCGAAGCGCGTGGAATGCAGAGAGCGCGTCGGCGTTACCGACCGCTTCGCTGCCTGCCGCAAACCAGTGCTCGATATAGTGCTGCAGTTTGTCGTGCTGCGGAATACTCATGAGTCGGTTAGTTGTCCTCCGGCGAGCATGGCTGCGGTGTGACCTTGGGCTGCGAGTACGGCTTTCCGTCGGCGTCCGCGAAATCGACGCGCGCGCATGCCTTGGCCTCATAGCGGTTTCCATTGAAGCTCCAGAGCGTGCGGTCTGTCTCTGTAGCCGAGCCGTGCATGCTGGTGAAAATGTCCGGGACGCCGCGCGTAGTGCCCCTTGCTATTGTGAAACCCCGAACCGGTCCCGGGCGCAAGATGACGCGACGGAGAGTTACGTCGATGATCCAGAGCGCGCAGTTTCCCGTAAGCGAGCAAAGATCGCTGCCGGTGGACTGCAGAACGATCGCAGAGATATTGCCCAGGCGAATGTGTTCCGCCAGGAACGACCGGATTGCGTCGTCCGCGACTTTTGGGGATTCTCCCTGGAAAAGCGGACCAAGCTCAGGCCGCAGGAGTCTGGTCGCCAGCGCACGATCCTCCGGAGATAGATGAGCCAGGCTGGTGTGGGGCGACCCCACCGGCATCAAAGCCCAACTGGTCGACTGTGCTGCGACGGTGCGAAGGCCACCGACGATAAGCAGGAGTGCGATCAACCGGAATGGACGGCGTAAGCTCATGCGGGGCATCTAGAAAACCCGAAGATTCTCATGCGGCGAGCTCGTCAACAGGCCCAGCTCGCCAAGGATGCGTTCGAGCCGCCTGCGCGTCTGCGCGGTGACCGGGATCATCGGCAGCCGCAACTCCTCATTTCCGCGGCCGAGCAGAGACATCACGGCCTTGATGGGAGCGGGGCTGGGCTCACAGAAGTTCGCCTGCAGCAGCTGGAAGTAATGCCGGTTGATCCGCCGCGCCGCGATCCAGCTGTCGTTCAGCGCGGCAGCGATCATCTGCGCCATCTGCTGCGGAATCGCATTTGAGGCGACCGAGACGAGGCCGGTGCCCCCGACCGCGAGCGTCGGCAGTGCGAGCGCGTCATCACCGGCCAGCACTTGGAAGGCGCGCGGCGCTTGCGTCAGCAGCTCCGTTATCTGCACCATGTTGCCGCTCGATTCCTTGATGCCGATGATGTTCGAAATCTCTGCGAGACGAAGAACGGTCGCGGGTTCGAGGTTGGCTCCGGTGCGTCCAGGGATGTTGTAGAGCAGGATCGGCAGGTCCACGGATTCTGCGATGGCGCGGAAGTGCTGG
Organism: Acidobacteriaceae bacterium; assembly: GCA_036500785.1. Lineage (GTDB taxonomy): Bacteria > Acidobacteriota > Terriglobia > Terriglobales > Acidobacteriaceae > Granulicella. Next base: position 11,432 of record DASYBN010000304.1, on the reverse strand, counting down.
TACTGACCCTCTTGCCCGGGCTTGTTGTAGTACGGGTTCGCCGTCAGAATGCCGCTGAGCCCATGAATCCGGCTGAGCTGCTGTGCCCGCTGAATCGCCTCACGCGTGGAGTTGTGCGTCGCTCCGGCAAAGACCGGAACGCGACCGTTCGCCGCTTCGACGGTGATCTCAACCACGCGCAGCCATTCGGGGTCGGTCAGCGTGGCCGCTTCGCCGGTTGTTCCGCAGGGAATCAGCAACGAGATCCCGCAGGCGATCTGCCAATGGACGTGAGCCCGAAGGGCGGGCTCATCCAAAGAGCCGTCCGAGCGAAAGGGTGTAATGAGCGCGGTACCGCAGCCGTGCAGATTCATTCCGAAGTTGAGTTTAGCGCGAATGCGCTGGGCGCGGTGAGTCGAGAAGACGCTGCATCATCAGATAGACCCCATTGGTCCAGCCGAAGCCCACGACATTTGTTTTGTAGCCGTTCGCAACGGTCACGTCGGAGGAGCTGGTGTCCATGTTGTACTTCTCGCGAATCGTGCCGTCGCGCTCATAGCCGTTCTGCACTGTGTGCATGAACTTACGCGCGATCCGCTGCGCGTCGTCGGCGTAGCCGTAGTTGACCAGTCCTTGGACGGCCAGCCAATTGGTCGGAGCCCAGCCGAACGGAGCATCCCACTGCTCGCCGCTGTCTGTGGTGCTCATCTCAAGTCCACCGGCCCGCTCAAACAACTCCAGATTGCCTATGAGTCGTTTTGCTTGCGCAGGGCTGGCCAAACCCGACCACAGCGCGTAGAAGGTCGTGACATACCGGTATGCCGACCGTTGATGGCTGCGCACGTTGTAATCGACGAACAGCCCCGCACGATCGTCCCACAGCAGGGAGTTGATACGCTCTCTGCGCGTCGCCGCCATCCGGGACCACCGCGAAGCTTCAATCCGATCGCCAAGAATTGTCTCGATATCCGCAACGTCCCGCTCGTACTTGTAAAGCAGAGCATTCAGGCAGATCGGCGCGAAATCCTCGGTCGATCCACTGAACGGCCCGAAGCGAAAGCTCGTATCGAACCCCGACTCTCGCATCGCGCGGTCGCCGAGATAAAACGCCGGCGTAAGCTCTTCGCCATCCAGTGTCGTCTGCAGGCAATTGGCCGGGTCCGCGCAATAGGCGCTGGGCGCTGCGCCTACCGGCTCGAGATATCCCTTTGGCGCGTCGTCCGGGTGCGCCTTCAGCCAGCGAATGACATCGACATAGTAGGCGCTGTCATCGGCCATCTCGGGCACCGGCCCGTGACCGAGATCGAAGTAGCGCGCCAGCCCCGTGTCTCCCGCAAGATGGGGAGACGTTGTCCAGAGCCCGTGATCGCGGACGAGGTAGGGAAGCGACTCACGCAACCACGCTTGTGCGCCTGCCGGATTCTGAGCGCGTTCGCCGTCGTAAACGGCCAGCACCATCGAGCTCAAAAACGGAGGCTGCGAGCGCGTGAGGTAGTACGTTCGATTCGCGTTGAGAATCGAGCCGTAGTGGTCGATCTCGTAGAAAAAGTTTTCGACCGTCCCGCGTGCGAGTTCGATGCGTCCGTCCGCCAACTCACCGAGCAGGATGAAGTAACTGTCCCATCCGTACATCTCGTTGAATCGGCCGCCCGGAACAACATACCGGTTGGGCAGATACAGCAGCCCGGGGGTTGGAATCTCGTCCGGCGGAAGCTCGCCTTCATGGTGAATCGCGCGCGGAAGCCAGCGCACATCGACGTGACACCTGGCCTGCGCCGCCTTCACGGACGCTGGCAGCGGTTCAGCAAAGGGTAGGTAAAGCACCGGAGTTGTGGTCAGCTTCGGGTCGACGAGCGACTTGCAATCACTCATCGAGCGCTCGAGCGTGTCCCACGCCTGGTGAATGTAGGCATCAATCGAGGGCTGCGGCGACTGTGCGGCCGCGGCAAACGAGAGCAGAAGAAACAGGATCAGGCGAACGGGTCGGCGCACAAAGTGGATGCTAGCTCAGGTACCCACTCTCTTGCGAAAGAAATAGATGGCCTGCCGGTTTTCGTTGAAGCGCTCACACGGCTCGTAGCCCGCGGCCGCGATAAAGTTTCAGCGCAGCGGAAAACTGCTCTCCGGTGTCGAGATAGATCCACTGAAGGCCGTGCGCTGCAGCGGCCGCCTCGGCATGATCCATCAGCCGAGAGGCCAGCCCGTGACCCCGGTGCTCTGCAGTTACAAACAGGCGCTTGCATTCGGCCGCGAGCGGACTCGACGGCAGAGCGCGCAGTAGCACGCAGCCTACGAGCGCATCCTCCCGCTCGGCGACGGTATAACCCAGCGGCGCGGGCTGTTCCAGGTAGTACTGCACGTCCGCGGCGGAATCCCGTTCCCAGACGTCCCACTCGCTGTAGTAACGCTCCACGAGCGCGATCAGCTTGCTCGAATCGTCGCTCCGGGCGCGCCGGATGGTCGGTTGCAGCGAACTAGACCCAGTCGCCATCGCGCATCAGAGGCTCAGCTGCGCCGTTCGCGCTGATGCCGTCAATGTTCATCGTCGGTCCGCCAATCATCCAGTCCACATGGATGAGGCTCTCATTCGCGCCGAGCTTCGCCAGCTCTTCATTCGACATTCTCTCCCCGTTGATCAGGCAAGTCGAGTACGCCTGCCCGAGCGCGATGTGACTCGCCGCATTCTCGTCAAACAACGTGTTCCAGAAGAGAATGCCCGATTGAGCGATCGGCGAATTGTGAGGAACGAGCGCGACCTCGCCAAGACGTCGTGCGCCGTCGTCTGTCGCGATCAGCTTTTGAATCGCCTCCTGACCTTTGCTCGCCGTCACCTCGACGATGCGGCCCGCCTCAAAGCGGCAGCGAATGTTCTCGATGAGCGTTCCCTGGTGCGATAGCGGCTTGGACGCCGAGACGATGCCGTCGACGCGGTCCTTATGCGGTGTCGTGAAGCACTCTTCCGTCGGGATATTCGGCTGGCAGTAGATGCCATTGCCGGCCGTCGTCCCACCGCCCGCCCAAAGATGCTGATCTGCGAGGCCGACGGTCAGGTCCGTTGCGCGGTCCGGCGTGAAGAACCGCAGCGAATGAAACCGCTTTGCGTTCAGCCGATCGACGCGCTTCTTCAGGTTGTCGCCGTGCCTGGCCCAATCCGCAACAGGATCGTCGCCGGTGATGCGTGACGTGTGGAAGATTGCGTCCCACAGCTTACCCATCGCGAGCTCCTCCGGCTCGCCCGGGAAGACGAGCGCGGCCCACGCGGGCGTGGCAGCGGCCACAATTGTCCAGTTAATCTCGTGCCGTGTAATCAGCTCCATCGCCGGCTTATACGCCTTCGACACGGCGATGTTCGCCCGCGAAACCTTCTGCGGATCCTGACCGGAGAGCAGCGCCGGGTTCGCGCCGGTGATTGCCATGCGCGCGGAGCCGGAACGGAAGGCATTCGCGATGCCGTCATAAAACCACTCGGGCGCGTAATCGAAACTTGCCTCCGGCGCAGAGCGAAAACGCGCCAGCGCAAGCTCGTCATCGCTGAGCAGCGTCGTGACAAATTTTGCGCCAGCCTTGTACGCGTGGTCCACAACGCGGCGAACCAACGGCAGCGCGTCGGTTGGCGCTGTTAGGACTAACTCCTGACCTTCGCGCAGGTTCAGGCCCACGCGGATGGCGACCTCGGCGAGTCGATCGAGCTTCTGTTCAAAGCTGAGGGAGGCGAAGGCGCGTGCGGCTATGGCTGCAGAACTCATACGCTAAGCCTAGGGGGCCTCGCCTCTTCCTGCAACTGGCTGTTTAGCGAACAAGTCGAGTCAGAGCTGATCGAAAACGTCGCGAAAGTCGTAGACACCCGGTTTCGCGTTCACCAGCCATTCGGCCGCGCGTACCGCACCCTCTGCGAACGGCCGGCGCGAGTGCGATTCGTGTGTCAGCAGGATGCGGTCCCCATCGCTCTCGGCCTCGAGCACATGCAGCCCAACCTCCTCGCCATGGCGGATCGATTTGATCGGAATGTCGCCCATATTCGAGGCACGTATAACCACATCGCGCAGCGTCAGCGCCGTTCCACTGGGAGCATCCAGCTTACTGAGATGATGCGTCTCCGAGATCGAGAGCTTGTAATTCAGCCCGGCGAGCTCCTTCGTCATGACTTCCGCGAGTTTCAGCATCGTCTGCACGCCGATCGAAAAATTCGTTCCGTACAGCAGACTCGCTCCGCGCCGTTCAGCGGCCTCTTTGGCGCGCTGCAGCCGGTCGTACCATCCAGTGGTTCCCACCACCATCTTCGCGCCATTTGCGAGGCACGCACGCATGTTCGCGATCACCGCCTCGGGGGTCGTGAAATCGATGATCACGTCAAAGCCGGCCACGAACGGCGGCGTCAACGCGGAGGCGTCCTTATTTTCTTTTGCATCCAGTACGTGCACGCTGTGGCCGTGCTCGGCCGCAACCTCCGCCACAAGCTTGCCTGTCTTACCCACTCCGAGGACGAGAATGCGCATAAGGGAATCTTGCTCCTAGGCGTTCGAAGTGACGGGGCGTGCGTCCACGTCGAAGATCTCCGGATCGGGCGCGGCGAAGAACTTCTTGTGAAGCGAACGCACGGCCTCCTCGACATCTTCTTCGTTGATCATAAAGCTCATGTTGATCTCGCTCGCGCCCTGCGAGATCATCCGGATGTTCACGTGCGAAATCGCGGCAAACACCTGCGCCGCGATGCCACTCTGGCCGCGAATATCCTCGCCCACCAGGCAGATCAGCGCCTTGCCGCTCTCATACTTCACATCGGCGATGCGGCCCAGCTCCTCGCAAATCGCCGGCAGCGACTCGCGTGAGTCGACAGTCACGGAGATCGAAACCTCCGAGGTTGAAACCATATCGATCGCGCACTTGTGCTTGTCGAAGATGTCGAACACCATCTTCAGAAAGCCGTGCGCCAGCAGCATCCGGCTCGCCACGATGTCGACGATCGTCAGCTTTTTCTTGGCAGCGATAGACTTGAACGGGCTGGCACAGGGCGGCGGTGTTGCCGTGATGCGCGTTCCATCATTGCCCGCATTGCGGCTGTTGAGCACGTACACCGGAATGTTCTTCTGGACCGCCGGCAGAATCGTCGCGGGATGCAGCACCTTCGCGCCGAAATAGGCGAGCTCTGCCGCCTCTTCAAAACTGATGGTGCGCACACGCAGCGCGTCCGGGCAGATGCGCGGATCCGTCGTCATAATGCCGTCGACATCCGTCCAGACTTCGATCGCTCCGGCATGCAGGCCGCCGCCAATGAGTGCCGCGGTGTAGTCCGATCCGCCGCGCCCCAGCGTCGTCGTGATGCCGTTGCACGAGCCGATAAACCCGCCCATCACCGGCACGCGTCCCGCGCTGAGAAGCGGAAGCACCTTCTCGCTCAGCGAGTGTTCAATCGCCCGTTCGTCCGGCGCGGCCTTGCCATAATGATCGTCTGTGAGGATGATCTCTCGCGCGTCGACATGCACTGCGTTCAGCCCGCGCTCCTCAAATGCAGTCGTCACCATCACGCTCGACAGCCGCTCGCCGAAGCTGACGATGAGATCGGAGGTGCGCGCGGTGAGCTCTCCGACGACGGCAATACCGTGCACGAGCTCCTCGAGCCCATCGAACGCACGATTAATATCGAGTTCGAGCGAGTTCAGCCGCTCGCCCGTCACGAGCTCTCTTGCCACCTGCAGATGACGAGCGCGTAAACGTGCGGCGATCTCCAGCGCCGCCTCGCGATCTCCGCGCCCGGCAAGCGCGGCAGCCGCGCAGGCGAGAAGCTGATCTGTAACCTTGGCCATGGCCGACACCACAACAATCGGTCGAAGTCCTTTTTTCAAGCGGGACTCGACGATGCCTGTCGTGCGCACCATCGCAGCGGCATCCTCCACGGAAGTGCCGCCGAACTTCATTACGACGATCTCAGGATGCGGGCCCGATACGCGTTGCTTCACGCTCATGCGGGCACCGCGCTCTCTTCCAGGGCAGCGGAGCCAACCGGCGGAAACCGGCGGAAGTCGAACTTGCCGAGCACAGCAAGAATCTCGGCGTTCAGAATCGCCGCCCCCGCCGCTCCGCGCACCGTGTTGTGGGAGAGCAGAGTGAACTTCCAGTCGAAGATGGAGCACGGACGCAGGCGCCCGACAGTTGTCGTCATTCCGCTGCCCCGCTCGAGATCGAGCTTGGGTTGCGGGCGCGTCTCGCCGTCCACGTACACCACCGGATGCAACGGCGCCGACGGCAGGTGCAGCCCCTCATGCCCTCTCCCGCTGAGCGGCTGGAAGCTCTGCCATGCATCGAGAATCTCTTCTCGCGTCGCCGGTTTGCGCAGCTTCACGCTCACGCACTCCGTGTGGCCTTCGAGCACCGGCACGCGGTTGCACATGGCCGAGACCGTCAGGTCCGCCAGCTGGAAGCCGCGCGCCTGGTCGCCTTCAACACGCAACCCGCCGAGCAGCTTCCCGATCTCCTCCTGCAGCTTTTCCTCTTCGTTCTTGATATACGGGATGACGTTTCCGAGGATATCCAGCGAAGCCACGCCGGGATATCCGGCGCCGGAGACCGCCTGCATTGTCGAGACGAACAGCTTCTCGATCCCGAAGCGCTGGTGCAGCGGAGCCAGAGGAAGCACAAGGCCGATCGCGCAGCAGTTCGGATTGGTAACCAGGTATCCGCCGGAAGATTTCCTAGTCGCCTGCGCCTCGATGACATCAAGGTGTGCCTCGTTTACCTCGGGCACAACCAGCGGGACGTCCGCGCCCATGCGAAACGCCGAGCTGTTCGAGATCACCGCGCATCCTGCAGCGGCAAACTTCGGCTCCAGCTCACGTGCAATCGGTGCGTCCACAGAGGAGAAAATGATGCGCGGCAGCTCGGTTGCGGAGCTCTCCGGCGTGTTCGGCTGCAGCACCATCTCGGCGATGCGCTTCGGCAGCGGCGTATCCAGACGCCAGGCGCACGCTTCGGCGTACGTCTTCCCCGCGCTGCGGTCGCTCGCCGCCAGCCACGTGATGTTGAACCAGGGATGTTTGGCGAGCAACTGAATGAATCGCTGTCCGACTGCTCCAGTTGCTCCCAGGATGCCTACATTGCGCCGTTCCATCCACCAAGTTTATCGCACGCACTGCATGCAGGCAGATGCCGCGGGCTCAGCGAAGATTCGGTCTCGCCTAGCCGTCGACCTCAACCACGCGCCGCCGCGTAATTACGCGCCTCGATCCTCCGCCCCACGCAATGATGAGCGCAATCGCATGCAGCAGAAACCAGATGGTGATCCCCTGGTCCTGATAAATCCAGAACAATATCAGGATGCGCGGAATCAGCAGCGCAACGATGACCCCGATGAGATTGACGGTCACCGGAATGTAGGGGGTCATACTGTGCTGCACCCACGCCACAATGATGCAAACGCGCGGCAGAAAGAGCGAGAGAACGAGAAACCACAATGGTATCGTGTGGATCGGGAACGTGAGAGAGAAGTGCATCGACAGCCTTTCAAGAATCAGAGGTTCATACAGCGCCGGACCGCTGGCCAGATCTGTTCAACCAGCTTTGATTCACTTCGCGGAGTAGATGAAGTCCGCCTTGGCCGTTGATTTTGACGGAACAGTCACCTGCATATCCTGTTCGCCGAGCTTCTCATGAACGGCCGCCACAGTATAGGTTCCCGGAGGCAGTCCGTGCAGTGTAAATGTGCCGTCCGGTCCGGTGACCGCAAAGAAGCCGTTCGGCGCTACGTTGATGAACGCCTGCATCCAGGGATGATTGTTGCAGCGCACCGGAATCATCAGCTCCGGCGCGCGAAAGGTCTCCGTCTGCGGCTCGCCACCTGGCATCTCGGAGACATCGACCGAGCGGTTCGCCGGGTCCTGCGGAAGCGTATGCACGTTATGCGTGGCCGGATCGGAGTTCCGGTACTCCACTTTGCCGCCCTGCTGCACCGCGAGGACGTGCGGCACGTAACGGCAGCCCTTCTGGTCGAGCACCACCGGCGGCGCGCTCGCCGGAGCCGACCATGGCTGAATTCCGCTCTTCACATACACGAAGACGTTCGCGAGCCGGCCGTTGTTCACGATGTACTGCTCGGTCTGGTTCTCGCCGCCCGTCATGGCGCACGCCGGGTCCGCCGACATGTCGATTTTGATCCGCTCCGGCGCCTTGCCATTGAAGTGCGCCACGCCCGAAATGCTGCCTGCGCTCGCGGGATAGATCGCCGGCGCAGCTTCGCTCGCCGGGGGTGTCGTGCTTCCGCCTGCGCTCGGCGTCTCGGTATTCGCCGGACTGCGTCGGCAGCCCGCGGCAAGCAGTGAGATACAAGCAATGGTGAGGGCCAGGGTTCGCAACGTATTCACGATTCTCCTTTGGCCGCGCTCGGGACGCGGTTCGAATCTGCGCTACAACTCTGCGAGAACAGCCTCTGTGAACGCGCGCGTGCCCGCTGTTCCTCCGACGTCGCGTGTGAGCGTCTTGCCTTCGGCGTACACGTGGTTCAGAGCCTTTTGAATGCGCCCGGCGGTCTCCGCCTCGCCGATGTGATGCAGCATCAGCACTGCAGACTGCAACAGCGCCGTCGGGTTCGCTTTGTCCTGCCCGGCAATGTCCGGGGCCGATCCGTGCACCGCCTCGAAGATGGCTGCATCTGCGCCGATGTTCGCTCCCGGCACCAGGCCGAGGCCGCCCACAAACGCGGAGCAAAGGTCCGACAAAATATCGCCGTACAGGTTCTCGGTTAGGATGATGTCGTATTGATAGGGATTGAGCACGAGCTGCATGCACGCGTTGTCCACGATGTGCTCAAGGTACTGAATCTCCGGATACTCCGCCGCGACCGCCTTGCAGCAGCGCAGAAATAGGCCATCCGTCAGCTTCATGATGTTCGCCTTGTGAACCGCGTGCACCTTTTTGCGGCCGTGCTTGCGCGCGTACTCAAACGCTGCGCGCGCAATCCGAGTCGAGCCTTTCGTCGTAATGATCTTCAACGACTGCGCCACATCCGGCTGCACCATCACTTCAAGTCCAGCGTAGAGATCCTCTGTGTTTTCGCGGAAGATCACGAGGTCGATCTTGGGATAGTTCGTCTTCAGACCGGGGAGCGACTTCACCGGCCTGAAGTTCGCATACAGGTCAAACTTCTTTCGCAGCGTCACGTTGATCGACGAGAAACCCTGCCCGATCGGCGTCGTCACCGGGCCTTTCAGCGCGACCTTATTCTGGGTTACCGAGTCGTACAGCGCCTGCGGAATGTATTCGCCGGTCTTCGCGAATGCATCTGCGCCCGCGTCGTGCCGGTCCCAGTCAAAGCTGCATCCGGTGGCGCGGCCCGCGGCCTCCAGGATGCTCACCGTCGCTGCCGTGACCTCGGGTCCGATGCCATCGCCCGGAATCAACGTAATTTCGTGCGTGCGCGTTGCTGCCTTCATCTCTTCGAATCTTCCTTCTCTGATCTGCGAACCTATGCGCGACCTGTGCCCGTCAACGTGCGGTGCGCCTGGTTTTGGGGTCTTTGCCGCGCAGCAGACCTTCGAGCTCTTCCTTGAACTCGTTGACGTCCTTGAAGTCGCGATAAACGCTGGCAAATCGAATGTAAGCGACGGTGTCGATCTCCCTCAGCCGCTGCATGATCAGCTCGCCTATGTCGGTCGTGGAGCGCTCGCGCTCGGGCGAATCGACCACAAACGCCTCCGCCGCATCCACGATCGATTGCATCTGTCCCACCGATACCGTGCGTTTCTGGCAAGAGTGCAGCAGTCCCGCGAGCACCTTCTGCCGGTCGAACTTCTCGCGCCGGCCGTCCTTTTTCACCACCATGTACGGAATCTCGTCCAGCCGCTCATACGTCGTGAAGCGCTTCGTGCAGCGCTCACACTCGCGGCGGCGGCGGATTGAGTCGGCGTCCTTACTCTCGCGAGAGTCGATGACCTTGTCCTGAGTAAAGGCGCAGTACGGACATTTCATGCAGATTTCATCTTATCAAGCTGCGCCGCGCGGCCGCGCCTTATGCAGATTGCTGCTCCGCGCTCTCTGCCGTGCCGCGCAGCGACAGGCCCCGCAGCCGCGCGAAGAGAATCCCCCCCGGAATAACGCAAAGATACGTAACGACGAACATGATCGCCGCGCACGCCGTGGCCGTCTCGAGTGGGACGTCGAAGAAGCCGTGCAGCGCCGCCGCGAGCACGGCGATCTGCGTGAACCATCCGACTATCGGGAGCTGGAATACCGATCCGCCGATGCTTGTCGCCATCAGCAGCATGGTCGCTGCCACGCCGAAATGCACCAGCGACGGCGAGCTGCGAAACGCCCGCGCGCAGATCATGTAGGTGAGAGCGATCGCCGCCCACATCACCAGCGAAAGCGTCAGCGCCGCGGCGAACTCGCCAAACGTTGCCAGCGTCTGGAACCCGGACCGCAGGTCCATCAATCTCGCCTCGGCGATGGCGCCGAACTTCGGCGAGAGCTTGCTGACGATCCTTCCGGTCATCACCGCCACACGATCGCCGCGCATCCGCAGCGCGACCGCGAAGATCACGACCAACGCGGTCGCGAGCGTCGACAGGATCCCGGCGCGCGCGAACGCCTCATGATGCGGCAGCCCTGACGCGCCGAACGCCAGCGTCACGGAAAAGAGAATCGCCGCCGCTCCCAGGTCGAAGGCGCGCTCCACCGAGTACACCGCAAGCTGCGTCGCCACGGGCGTATCCAGCTGCCGCGCGATGATGTAGGGGCGCGCCAAGTCCGCGAGCCGCCCGAACAGCGCGACCGCCGTGAAACCGATCAGCTGTGCCGGAAAAACCTCCGAAGTCGGCGCCGGCCGCAGGCTCTTCAGCAGCACCGACCACCGCATGGCACGCAGCCAGTAGCAGATGTAGATGATTGCGATTCCGGCGAGCACCAGCGGAACGGAAACCGACCGAAGCTGCGGTCCGAGCGCGCGCCAGTCGAAGCTGCCGCGCTTGTGCCACAGATACGCCGCAATCACTGCAATCAGCGCTGCGAGAATGACAGCTTTCAATACACTTGCCGAGCGCTTCTTCGGCGCGCTTTGGGCGCGCGGCTGTTCAGTGTCGCTCATAAGCTCCGGCATAAAGGTTTAAGTTGAACTCCGAGTGAGATGCGAGATCGGGCTAACGCTGCGCGGTGGAAACGCCCGCGGTTTGAACGGATACCGAATGCGCCATCTGCAGCTTGCGGCGCTTGAACTCCGTCATCACCCGCGCAACATACGCGCGCGTCTCGCGATACGGTGGGATGCCGTGGTACTTATCCACCGCCGCTGGTCCTGCGTTATACGCAGCCAGCGCGAGCGCAAGATTGTCGTTGTAGCGCGTCAGCAGCGCGTCGAGATAGGCTGTGCCGCCGTTGATGTTCTGATCCGGTTGGAAGCTGTCCGCGACGCCCAGCTCGTGCGCAGTCCCTGGCATCAGCTGCATCAGGCCCTGCGCTCCGGTGCGTGA
>DASYBN010000303.1:0-5285 GCA_036500785.1 Acidobacteriaceae bacterium | reverse complement strand
CCGAGGACAACGTCTTCCGCCTCGCCGTCGCCGCTCTCCGCGGCATGCAGCAGCCGCAACACGTCCACATCGCCGTCACCTACTTTTCTCTCTGGATGTCCCGCCTCATGGGCTGGTGGCCCGAGCTCGCCCACTGCGCCGTCTGCGGTCTCGATCTCCGCGGTCAGGACGTGTGGTGGTCTCCCGTAGCCGACGGCGTCACCTGCGCCGACGATCGCCGCCCTCAGAGCCGCAGCCTGAGCGCAGCAGCCGTTGCCGAGAGCCATCGCATCGCGCGCGCCTCGCTGGAGCAGTTTATGTCCGAGGTGGAGCACGGGAGGGATCTGTATCTGGACCTCGGGGTGTTTGCCGTGGCTGTGCTGGAGCGGCATCTCGAGCGGCGGCTGCGGAGCGCCGCTGCGCTCGGATAAGCGATGCACCAGGGTCTCCTGCCTTCTATGATGAAGCTGCGTCGAACCAGCAGAGCTGCGGTAAGGTCGTTCCACAGGCCGGCCGCCCGGAAGTGAACATCAAGGCTCCAGAGCTACCGAAAGCGTTTGCATCGCAAGGAGAATCGAAAGATGCACCTTCTCGACCGGCCGCTGCTCCTGTTCATCGTCGCGTTCATCGTGCTCTGGATCGCAGCCCGCGTTGGTGCGCTTTTTCGGACGCGAGTTCCGCTTCCCGACGACGCCCGTTCGGATTTCGCAATCGTGCTTGGCGCAATTCTCACCCTTGTCGGCCTCATCATCGGATTCACGTTCTCGATGGCGACCACACGCTACGATCTCCGTAAGAGCCTCGAGGAACAGGAGGCGAATGCCATTGGAACCGAGTACCTCCGCGTCGATCTGCTTCCTCCTCAGGACGCGGCGCAGCTCAAAGCTGCCCTGCGCAGCTACACACAGCTCCGCATCGCGTTCTATGAAGCGGCCCATGGCCCGGAGCTCGACAGAATCAACGCCGAGACCGAGCAGGCACAGGAACGGCTTTGGGCACTCGTAGCAGCCGCGGCCAGACAGCAACCCACGCCCTTGGCCGTGTTCGCCTCGGCCGGAATGAATGATGTCATCAACGCCCAGGGGTACACGCAGGCGGCGTGGTGGAATCGAATCCCTCGCTCGGCGTGGTTGCTGCTGTTTCTCATCGCCATCCTCGGCAACCTGCTGCTTGGATACGGTGCCAAAGGAAAATGGACCGTGCTGTCGATCGTCCTTCCGCTGGCGATCGGGATATCGTTCTTTCTCATCGCCGACATCGACAGCCCACGCGCCGGCATCATCCACGTCCATGCGGTCAATATCGGCGCGCTGAACGGCAGCCTGAAAGGTCCGTGATCCAGAAACGCAAGCTGCGAAGCGCAGCCGTACTTCGTTCGCCGCCTAGCTCCGTTGCGCTCGAAAGCGCCCGGGCGAAAACAGATCGATCGGGTGCGCCGTCGTTCCATTCGTTGCGAGGTCCGCGAGAATCTCGCCGATCACGCTCGCAAACTTGAATCCATGGCCCGAGAAACCGCACGCCACCGTGCAAGCTGCCGCATCCGGGTGCTGCCCAAGGATGAAGTGCTCATCCGGCGTCATCGTGTAGAGACACGTCTCAGCCCTCACAACCTCGCCGTCCAGAGCAGGGATACGCTCCTTCAGCTTGCGGATCAGCGCATCAATGTCCGCCGGGCGCACCGTCCGGTCGACCGACTCCGGTGTGCACTCCTCCTCGCTCCCGTGGATCGCCGCCTTCACGCCTCCGCCCTGGCCGTCGATCGCCGGGAAGCCGTACGCTGGGTGGCCGTCCCCATGGTCCGACAGAAAGATCGGAAACCTTTCCGGAACGAACGACGCGACGCCGCTCCGCGGCTGTATCCAAACCATCACCTGCCGCGTGACGCGCAGCGGAAACTCACTCGGCATCACCGCACTCGCCCATGGTCCCGCCGTGATGATGAGGTGTCCAGCTTCATACACCCCGCGATCCGTCCGCACCTGCACGCCCGAAGCCGTCGTCTTCCACTCAATCACGCTCTCCTCAAAGTGAACTTCGGCTCGCCTCTCCACCGCTCCTCGCAGGGCTGCACGAATGCTCTCCTCCGGCACCAGATATCCAGCGCTCGGCTCGAAGACGCCTACATCCTCCGGCGCCAGTCGCAGCACCGGGTAGCGCCTATCGACCTCTTTCCGCTCCAGCAGCTCAAATGGAATCGAGTGCACCTTCGCCGCGCCCGTGCTGCGGCTCACAAGGTCGCACTCAGGAGTGCCGAGGATCAGGCCGCCGGTGATCTCCATCAGCCGCGTCCCTGCATCTCGCTCGAGCTCGCGCCACAACTCGTACGCGCGCAGCACCAGAGGAATGTACTCTGGACTCTCCCAGTAAGCCTGCCGGATGATTCTCGATCCTCCATGCGAGGACCCTCTGTCATGAGGAGACGTAAATTGCTCGATCCCCAGAACGCGCCTTCCGCGCCGCGCAAGGTGATAGGTCGCCGCACTGCCCATCGCGCCCAGCCCCAGCACGATGACATCGAAACCCATTGCGTCTCCTCCTTTTCGCCCATCGCCCGCATCGCTAGTGTAGAAGCCATTCCTGCATGAACAGATCCGGCAACGAAACAGAAGCGGCGACCAGCACGCACGCGAACTCCGCCACGCGCTGGTGGGTCGTCAGCGCGCTCGCCGCATTCTCGCTGACGAGCTATCTCGCGCGCGCGAATATCTCCGTCGCCGCCGAGGTCATGAGCGCCTCGCTTGGCCTCAGCAAGATCAGGATGGGAGAGATCTTCTCCTCGTTCCTCGCTGGCTACGCGCTCTTTCAAATCCCCGCGGGAGCCATCGGCGACCGCATCGGTCCGCGCCTCACGCTCGGCCTCTCCGCTCTGCTCTGGTCGCTCACCACGGCGCTGACCGCGTTTCTCCCGTCACTGTTCGCCGGCAGATTGATTCTTCTCCTCACCACGCTGTGCATCGTCCGCTTCGCCCTGGGCGCAGCCGAAGCCACAACGTTTCCTGTCGGCAATCTCGTCGTCCGCAACCGGCTCGCCCCCTCGCAACACGCCACCGGAACCGCCGTGATGTTTTTGGGCACATCGCTCGCCTCCGCGATCACCGGCCCTCTCATCGCGCACATCACCGTCACATACGGATGGCAGTCAGCGTTCTATCTCACCGCCATCCCGCCGCTGCTGCTCGGCCTCGGCTGGCTCGCATTCGCGCCCGCCGACGGCGCGCACCACCCGCGCACCTCCTCGACACCACACACCACGCAGAGGCACGCTGTCCTCTCCATCCTCACCCGCCGCCGCGTTCTTCTGCTCATCGTCAGCTACGTCAGCGAAGGATACATGCTCTTCCTCTTCGTCTTCTGGATGTACACCTACCTCGTCGAAAGGCGTGGATTCAGCCTGCTCGACGCGGGCTGGCTCGCAGCCGCGCCCTGGCTCACCGCCCTCGTCCTCGCTCCACTCGGAGGCTATCTGTGTGATCGCATCGGCCGCCGCCGCGGCCAGGTGCAGGGCGCCCGCGCGGTCATCGCCATCGGTTACATCGCCAGCGGAGCCCTCTTGTACGTGGCAGCCTACGCGCCGCAGCGCTGGCTGTGCCTTGTCGCCCTTTGCATCAGCATCGCTGCCCTCATGGGCGCGGAGCCCGGCTTCTGGACCTACGCTGCCCACGTCGCCGAGGATCACGTCGGCCTGGTCTCCGGCGTCATGAACACCGCGGGCATCCTCGGCGGCATCGCTTCCACATCGCTTGTCCCGCTGCTGGTTCGTTCCTTCGGCTGGGGTGTCGCCCTCGCGTCCGGAACAGTCATGGCATTCTTCTGCGCCATCGTCTGGATGTTCATCCGAGAAGATCGCTCCCGCTTCGTGGGCTGCGGTGACGCTGCCGCGTCTTCCGAGCTTGAGGGTCGCTGTCCACCGGCGACTCAGAACGGCGGGCGGTTGGAGTAAGAGAATGGGGACTGAAGCTGCGTCCCGTGGTTCGAGTTACTACCCGAGACTTGTGGCTTACAGTTTACCTTTCCTTCTGCGTAAGGCGGAGCCGGCCGCCATTAGGCTTGTTCCCAACAGAATTAGGCTCGACGGCTCAGGTACAGGGGACTCGCCGGTTAGGGTCACGCCGTTGGATAACAGAGCCGAGTATCCCGGCGCCTCCGACTGGTCTGCGTTGAAAAAGCTGAGGTCGAATCCGGAGCCGTTGATGGAATCCAGCGAACTGAAGAATGCAGTGTTGTAGGCCTGGTGCTCCCAGCATCCAATCGCCGGCGGTTGCGTAAATCCATTGGACAGACCGGTCGCCGTGACCGACTCGCCATCGGTGCATTCGAAGCTGGGGTCATTCGTGCCATATCCAGCGCTGTTGTTATCTGAGTCCCCCAGACCTCCGGCTCCGACCGCAAAGTCCCAGGCACTCCCTCCCACGTAGTTTTCGATCATGATCGTCCCGCCGCCATTCAGGTAGGACGTGACTGCCGTCTGCGCGCCGGCAGCCGTGATCAGAGAATCATTCTCGGAGCAGCATCCACCGGTTGCCACAAAGTACAGTGCGGCATACTGGCCCAGAGAGCCGGCGGCCGCAACCGACGAGAAATCGTCGATCGTTACTCCGCTTCCCTCCGAGTTGATCCCCGAGACGTCGCCAATCACTGCAATTGGCTTGCCGGAAGAACCGTCAAGAGCCTTCCACGCCTGAGCCTCATAGGTACAAGCGCCTGATTCCAGTGCTTGCGTACAGTGGAAGCCAATGGCGTCGCTTCCTTCAAGAATTACGGTTTGAGCGGAACCGGAACGCGCCCATCCGAACGCGACTAGTCCTGCCACGACAATACTGCTGCCAAGTTTTAGGAATTTCATAACCGAACGCCCCTTTGAGCTAAGAAGTCGATACTTCATTGAGCGAGGGTCCCGGTGCTGCGAATCAATGTGTATTCTGGTATGCAATTGAAACGCCACTTCCAGTCCGATCGGGTTCGCTGATTACGAAGGGCTTCGTCCTCGCCGAGACGGCAACGGCGCTGCGGTGTGAAAGACGTTGCGCCGGCTAATAAGAACCATTTACCCACAAGTGCAGGCTTCAGCAAGACCAACCCGATGCATGTCCCGTCGCGACACATACGCGGGTTCACCCGTTGTTTGTCGCTACACTGGTTGCAATGAGTTCAGCAAGTGAAAAGAAGGCCCTGACCTTTCAGGAGCTGCTCTTCGTCCTCGAAGACTTCTGGGCGCGCCACGGCTGCGTCCTCACGCAGCCCTACGATCTCGAGGTCGGCGCCGGCACCATGTCGCCCGACACCTTCCTGCGCGTGCTCGGTCCGCG
>DASYBN010000302.1:0-4751 GCA_036500785.1 Acidobacteriaceae bacterium | reverse complement strand
GTCTGCACCCGTCCCGGCTGTCCCTAGGATCAGCGCAGTCCTGTTTCTGTGCGTGGAACGGAGTTGATACGCCCATGCTCCACCTTGCGCAATCGTTTGTCAACGAAACGCGGGCGCGCCGGATGACTGGTTCGTCATCTGTAAGAAACACTCGACAACAGCGGGCTTGAGCGCGCCATCTAATAAGTCGTAGAACGGAGTTTTCTGTGAAACTCCTCGACATCATCTGCCGCGCTTTGTTCCGCGTCTTCACGTGCGACGGCTACTGGCTCTGGTAGCGAGCGCTCACTCCGCGGGGTCGTAGCTCAGGTTCTGCCCGAGCCACCGTTCCACCTCTGCCACACTCATTCCCTTGCGCTTTGCGTAGTCGACGACCTGGTCGCGCCCAATCTTTCCGAGACTGAAGTATCGCGATTCGGGATGCGCGAAATAGAGCCCGCTCACGCTCGATCCCGGCCACATCGCAAACGACTCAGTGAGCTTAATGCCGGTCTTCGCCTCGACGTCCAGCAGTCGCCAGATCGTTCCCTTCTCGGTGTGGTCGGGGCAGCCAGGATAGCCAGGCGCCGGCCGTATGCCGCGATAGCGCTCCTGGATCAACTCCTCCGGCGCGAACGTCTCCGCACGCCCGTAGCCCCATGCGTCACGCACCTGCTTGTGCAGATACTCGGCGAACGCCTCGGCCAGACGGTCGGCCAGCGCCTCGGCCATGATCGCGTTGTAGTCATCGTGCTCTGCCTTGAACTTCGCAGCCAGCGCATCGAGCCCGATGCCGTTCGTCACCGCAAACGCCCCGATCGAATCCGCCAGCCCGGTCTCCTTCGGTGCGATGAAGTCCGCCAGCGACCGGCAGGGCTCGTTGCCCTCACGATTGGCCTGCTGCCGCAAGAAGTGGAACCGTGCCCACACTCCATCACCCGCACACAGTTCCACATCATCGCCGACTGCATTGGCGGGAAACAGGCCATATACCGCCCGTGCCGTCAGCAGTTTCTCCGCGATGATCCTGTCCAGCAGCCGCTGTCCTTCGTCGAAGAGCTGCTGCGCCTGCACGCCGTGCCCCTCATGCTCCAGGATGCGCGGATAGATTCCCTTCAATCCCCATGCATGAAAGAACGGCGACCAGTCGATGTAGTCGCGCAGCGTTGCGAGCGGAAAATCATCCAGCACGCGCACACCCGTGAACTCCGGCTGTGCGAGGTCCTCCGCGCGCCACTCAATCGCTGTCCTGCGCGCTCGCGCTTGCTGGAGCGGCACGACACTCTGTTTCGGCGCCGCATGCCTCTTGCGAATGGCCTCGTACTCCGCGCGATGCTGCGCTTCAAACTCCGCCCTGCCGTCTTCGCTCAACAGGCTGGTCGTCACCGGCACGGCACGACTCGCGTCCACGATATGCACCACCGGGTGCGAGTAATGCGGCGCAATCTTGATCGCGGTATGCGCGCGGCTGGTCGTCGCTCCGCCGATCAACAGCGGCAGATGGAACTGCTGCCGCTCCATCTCGCGGGCCACATGCACCATCTCGTCCAGCGATGGCGTAATCAGCCCGCTCAACCCAATGATGTCCGCGCGCACCTCTTTCGCGCGCTCGAGGATCTTCTCCGCCGGCACCATCACACCGAGGTCGATCACCTCGTAGTTGTTGCACGCCAGCACGACGCCCACGATGTTCTTGCCGATGTCGTGCACATCGCCCTTCACCGTCGCGAGCACGATCTTGCCCTGTGCCTTCACAGTGACGCCAGCGGCCTCAAGCTCCGCCTTTTCGGCCTCCATGAAGGGCGTCAGATACGCGACGGCCTTCTTCATCACGCGCGCACTCTTAACCACCTGCGGCAGAAACATCTTGCCCGCGCCGAACAGATCGCCGACCACGCTCATGCCCGCCATCAGCGGGCCTTCGATCACCAGCAACGGCCGCCCCAGCTTCGCGCGCGCCTCTTCCGTGTCCTGCTCGATGTACGCGTCAATTCCCTTCACCAGAGCGTGCGTCATACGCTCTTCGACGGTTCCTTTGCGCCATTCCTCAGTCTTCTTCTCACTCGCGGTCTCGTCCGCGCCTGCCGTCTTGAGGCGTTCGCCGAACTCAACCAGCCGCTCCGTTGCATCAGCCCTGCGATTCAGCAGCACATCTTCAACCAGTGTCTTCAGCTCCGGCTCGATCTCCTCATAGACCTCGAGCATGCCCGCGTTCACGATGCCCATGTCCAGCCCCGCCGCGATCGCGTGATAGAGAAAGGCCGCGTGCATCGCTTCGCGCACCTTGTTATTGCCGCGAAAGCTGAACGAGATATTCGAGACGCCGCCGCTCACCTTCGCATTCGGCAGGTTCTGCTTAATCCAACTAGCCGCGCGGATGAAATCGACCGCGTAGTTATTGTGCTCGTCCATGCCCGTCGCGACCGTGAGGATGTTCGGATCGAAGATGATGTCCTCGGCTGGAAAGCCAACTTCATCGACAAGAATCCTGTACGCGCGCTCGCAGATGCGAATCTTCTCTTCATACGCCGCAGCCTGGCCCTGCTCGTCGAAGGCCATCACGACAACGGCGGCGCCGTACTTCAGCACCGTCCGCGCATTCTGCTTGAACTTCGCCTCGCCCTCCTTGAGCGAGATCGAGTTCACAATGCCCTTGCCCTGAAGGCACTTCAGCCCGGCCTCAATGACCTCCCACTTCGAGGAGTCCACCATGAACGGCACCTTCGCCACGTCGGGCTCGGTCGCCAGCAACTGCAGAAAGCGCTTCATCGCGGCGACGCCGTCGATCATCCCCTCGTCCATGCAGATGTCGAGCACGTTGGCGCCGTTCTCCACCTGCTGGCGCGCGACGCTCACCGCCTCTTCATAACGGCCCTGCTTCACCAGCGCAGCAAACTTCGGCGAGCCCGCCACATTCGTGCGCTCGCCAATCATGATGAACACGCCCTGCTGCTGCGTAAACGGCTGCGACCCCGACAGCCGCAGCGGCTTCCATGCCGTACTCTCGCCGAGGCTCAAGCCGCCACCAACTCTCTGGGCAGACTCCGCGGCCCCACACGCTCCAGCGCCTTCGCGATCGCCGCAACGTGCTCCGGAGTATTCCCGCAGCATCCGCCCGCAATGTTGATCAGCCCATCCTGCGCGAAGGCGCCGAGAAACCGCCCCATATCTTCGGGCTTCAGATCAAACCCCGTCTCCGACAGCGGATTCGGCAGGCCGGCGTTCGGATAGCACGAGATCGCAACATCCGCCTTCTCCGACAGCTCCTCAAGAAACGGCCGCATCAGTTCCGGCCCGAGCGAACAGTTGAGGCCAACACTCAGGGGACGCACATGCCGCACCGCATTCCAGAAAGCCTCGGTCGTCTGCGCCGAGATCAGCGTCTCGCCTCCACGCCCCACCGCGGCCGAAATCATCACCGGAAGCTCCGTTCCTTTCGCGGTGAAGCCATCCTCATCAAAGACCTCGCGAATGGCCACTAGCGCCGCCTTCGCATTGAGCGAATCGAAGATCGTCTCGACGAGCAGCAGGTTCACTCCGCCCGCAATCAGCGCGCGCACCTCTTCGGCATACGCAGTCTTCACCTGGTCAAACGTCACCACGCGGAACCCTGGATCATCGGCATCCGGCGAGTTCGACAGGGACACCGTCAGCGGCCCGATCGCGCCGGCCACAAACCGCTGCCGTCCCGTCTCATTTGCGACGCGGTCCGCCCACTCGCGACACTGACGCGCGCTGGTCTCGTTTATCTCCCACGCGAGCTGCTTCAGCCGCTCATCCTCAATCACGCGCTGATAAAACTCGGGATCTTTTCTGCCGCCGGTCTCGCGCGGATCGTCGACAAAGAATTCGCTCTGCGTGATCGTCGTGGCGCCAAACGTATTCGTCTCGATGATGTCTGCGCCAGCCTCTAAGAATCGCCGGTGAATGTCGCCGATCATCTTCGACTGCGTCAGCGAAAACAGATCTCCGTTATTCAGCAGGTCTTTGGTCGCATTCTTGAAGCGCTCGCCGCGAATGTCCGCTTCTTTCATGCCATAGGTGCGGATCGTCGTTCCCATCGCGCCGTCAATAATGGCAATGCGCTCTTCGAGAATCTTTTCGAGCGGATGTCTCTGCGTTCTCATGCACCCTCCACACAACATCGGCGAGCCCTGAGGCTCGCCGTCTACTGTCTGCGCTTTACTGTCTGCGCTTAAGCGAGCACCTCGGCCTCTTCCTGGTTCGTGTGCGCTCCCGGTGACTCCAACGCCTTTGGCACTGGCACCAGGAGGTCTTCCTTGCGCATGACCATCGTCGTCGCGTTCAGGCTCGCCAGCTCAAAGCCATGCCCGTGCGTGATCGCGTCGGTCGGGCAGGCCTCCACACAGTAGCCGCAGAAGATGCAACGGTTGTAGTCGATGTTGTACACCTTCGCGTACCGCTCGGCACTGGAGATGCGTTTCTCCGCCGTGTTGTCCGCCGCTTCGATGTAAATGCAATTGGATGGGCACGCCGCCGCGCACAGAAAACACGCGACGCACTTCTCGAGGCCATTCTCATCGCGCTGCAACTGGTGCTTGCCGCGGTATCGCTCCTGGAACACCGCGCCGCGCAACGGCCCCTTGCCGTCCGGATAATTCTCCACCTCAGTCGGCTTGAACGCCTCACCGAGAGTGATACTCATCCCCTTCGCAATCGCAGCCGCGTTACGCAGAATCGACATAGCCCCAGTATACGACTACCGCGCTCTCCTCCGGTGTACCCTTGTCCGCATGAGACTCGCCGTCGTC
>DASYBN010000301.1:0-6742 GCA_036500785.1 Acidobacteriaceae bacterium | reverse complement strand
CGCGCGCCGTGTCTTGATTGCTCGATAGCGACCGTATTTAACTAGCAAGTAGATCAAAAACCCGATCAGGATCAGGATTAAAAGGGCCATTAGTTAAGTTCCTCGATCACGATGCTTTGGTTGGAGTAGATGCAGATGTCGGCGGCGATTTTCATGCTGCGTTCGACGATGTCGCGGGCGGACAGGTCGGTGTTCTCCATCAGCGCTGTCGCGGCGGCGAGGGCGAAGCTGCCGCCCGAGCCGATGGTCGCGATGACTCCGTCGCCCACCGCATCCGGCTCGATGACGTCGCCGTCGCCGGAGAGCACAAACATCTGCTTGCCGTCGGCGACGATGAGCAGCGCCTGGAGTTGGCGAAGCAGCTTGTCGGTGCGCCAGTCC
The DNA here is from genome assembly GCA_036500785.1 of Acidobacteriaceae bacterium. GTDB lineage: Bacteria > Acidobacteriota > Terriglobia > Terriglobales > Acidobacteriaceae > Granulicella. The sequence continues at coordinate 6,361 of DASYBN010000301.1, read as the reverse complement.
TTGGCCAGCTCGACGGCCGAGCGGCCGAGGTTGCCGCTGTACTGCTCGAGCTTGGCCTCGAAGCGCGTGAAGAGCGAGAACGCATCGGCGGTCGAACCCGCGAATCCGGCGAGAACCTTGTCGTTGTAGAGCCGGCGGATCTTGCGCGCGGTCTGCTTCATCACGGTCGAGCCGAGCGTGACCTGGCCGTCGGCGGCCATGACCATGGAGCTGCCGCGGCGCACGCAGAGCACGGTCGTCGAGCGGACACGCCGGCCCTCGCCGAGATCGAGAGGCGTGGGGTCAAGAGGCGGTGGTGTCATGCCGCGCAACACGGTTGGGTGATTGCCGGAGCGGCGTGCGGGGCGCGATTCTGGAGCGGTAGTTCTTGTCATGAGCAACCTGAAGTATATCGCCGCACCACAACTGATTCCCCTCCCTGTCGTTGGCGTGGCGCTTGCAGCCGTGGCCTGCGCTATGCTCATCTCAGCTCCTGTGAGGCCCTCGATCCAACACATGACCCATCTGCTGCACGTAGCGCATCCGCGCATTGTGGGCGGTGCGGCCGCGGGCGTAGCCTTGGCCGGAACGGCGCTGTGGCTGTATATGCGCTCGCGCCGGCCGACAGCCGAGGAGATGGAGCGCCGCCGGCGCGACCGGCTGGCGACGATGGGCCGCATCACCGACGGCGTGCTGATCGACGCGCGCACGCTGGGCGGTGAGGAGACGACGGACCTGTCGCCGGAGGTGCTGATCTATAGCTACCGGCTGGCCGGCGTCACCTACGACTGCGCGCAGGACGTCTCGAAATTGCCCGAGATCGTGACCGGATGGCGGCTGGATCAGCCGCTGCAGGTGCGGTACGACCCGCGCAATCCGGGCAACAGCGTCGTCGTCGCGGAGAGCTGGAGCGGCCTGTGGCAGGACCGCCCGGTGAACTCTGCAGCCATGCTGCAGAGATTGCAGACCCGGCGCACCGAAGCCTAGCGGCTCGGCAGCAGCCTCTCGCCACCACTACACGTTGAATTTGAAGAACAGACAGTCGCCGTCTTTGACGACGTACTCCTTGCCTTCGGAGCGCATCAGGCCGGCTTCTTTAATGGCCTGCTCGGTGCCGAGGCGAAAGAGATCGTCGCAGTTGTAGGCTTCGGCGCGGATGAAGCCGCGTTCGAAGTCGGTGTGGATTACGCCCGCCGCGCCCGGAGCTTTTGTGCCGCGGCGGATCGTCCACGCGCGGCACTCATCCGGGCCGGCGGTGAAGTAGGTGACGAGATCGAGCAGACGATAACCTGCGTGGATCAGCCGGTTGAGCCCGGGCTCGGTGAGGCCGAGGTCGGCGAGAAACTCGGCGCGCTCCTCGGGCTCGAGCAGGGCGATCTCGGCTTCCATGGCGCCGCAGATGCGGACGACCTGCGAGCCTTCTTCAGCCGCGCGCTGCTCCACCTGTGCGGTGTAGGCGTTCCCGCTCGCAAGCGAATGGTCGTCGACGTTCGCAACATAGAGCATCGGCTTCGCGGTGATGAGCTGAAGATCGCGCGTGGCGGCGCGCTCGTCTTCGGTGAGGTCGGCGGTGCGCGCGGGCTTGCCGGCTTCGAGCTCGGCGCGAATCTTCGCCACACCCGAGACTTCGCTCTTGATCTTCGCGTCTGTCGAGTTCTTTGCAAGTTTTTCGAGCCGCTGCGCGCGCTTCTCAACCGAGTCGAGATCGGCGAGCATCAGCTCCGTGTTGATGACGTCGATGTCGGAGAGCGGATTGACGCCACCGGCAACGTGCACGACCTCGGGGTCGTCGAAGCAGCGGACGACGTGCGCGATCGCGTCGGTCGCGCGAATGTGTCCGAGGAACTGGTTGCCGAGGCCCTCGCCCTTGCTCGCGCCGGCGACCAGGCCGGCGATGTCGATAAACTCCATCGTGGTCGGCACCAGCGACTTCGGTTTGAAGATCGCGGCGATGCGATCGAGTCGCTCGTCCGGCACGCTGACGATGCCCACGTTGGGATCGATGGTGCAGAACGGATAATTCGCAGCCTGCGCCTTGGAGGCGGTGAGCGCGTTGAAGATGGTGGACTTGCCGACGTTCGGCAGCCCGACGATTCCACAATTAAGAGCCATGATTCCTGAGAGATTCCTTCTCTTCTATTGGAACACGGCGACGACTTCGCCTCGCAGGCGCGCGCCTTCGGATTGCAGCAGGTACGGTATTCTGGCCCGACATGAGCTCGTTGGTGGTTGAGGACTGAATGGGGACCGCGATCTGGCGCCGCCGATGGGCGCTGATGTGCGCCTTGGCATTGCTGCTTTGCGTGCCGGTAGTCAGACCATGGCTCGCGATGGGCACGGTCGACGACACCTCCTATGCACGAAGTGCACAGTTGCTCGAGCAAACAGGGCACATCGTCTATAACGGCTGGGCGGCGCCAATGCTGGGTTGGCAACTCTACTGGGGTGCCCTGTTTATCAAGCTCTTTGGGTTCTCTTTTGATGTCCTGAGAATGTCGACGCTGCTGGTTGCGATGGTGTCGGCGTTCCTGTCGCAGCGTTCGATGGTGCGTTCCGGGTTGACCGAGTGGAATGCGACGCTGGCAACATTGACGCTGGTGATCTCGCCGCTCTTTGTCCCGCTGACATTCAGCTTCATGACGGACATTGGCGGGTTCTTTGTTCTGGTCGTGTGCTTCTATGCGTGTTTGCGAGCACTCCAGGCTGACAGCGACGGGTCAGCGTGCTGTTGGATCGCATTTGCCGCAATCTCGAATGCAATCGGAGGAACGGTTCGACAGACGAGCTGGCTCGGTCTGCTGATCATGGTTCCATCCACCCTTTGGTTGATGCGTAAGCGGCGAAAGGTCCTCGGCTGCGGTCTTCTGTCCATTCTCCTTGGGTTGTTGATCGTGGCCGGGGCGATGCATTGGTACAAGCATCAGCCGAGAATCTTTCCAGAGCCCATCTGGCGAGGCCCTCTAACAGTGAATAAGGTCCGCAACATCGTGCAGATCATCACGAGGTCGCTTTTCGACACGGTGCTCTTCGTTCTTCCCTTGCTGCTTCCTTTCCTGCCGAAGCTGCGGTGGCGGAACAGGAATCTGTGGCTCGGCACGCTTTCCGGAGCGGTGATACTCTCCGCGGTTTTCTTTCTGATTCAGCGGCAACCTGAAGCGTGGCTCCTGCCGACGTTAGGCCCATACCTCTCCGAACACGGAGCCCTCACCGCGTTTGCCGTGCACGGAATGCGCCCGCTGCTTCTGCCCGACGCTGTACGACTCGTTCTCACGATGTTGGCGATCTGCGGTGTGAGCGGGATGTTCTTTACTCTGAGGCGTCGCGCTGTGATCGACACGCATGCAGAAGGGGTCATGCCCTGGCGATCGCTTTGCCTGCTGACGGCTCCTTTTGTCGCGGCGTACATCGCTCTTATGATGTCGCGCGCCAGCGTGGACATGGTTTTCGACCGTTACCTGGTCCCCTTACTGTTCGTCGCTCTGCTGGTGATGGGACGCGCATATCAGGAGCGGATCTCTCGTCGTCTTCCGCGCTATACATTCGTGTTGCTTGGACTGATGGCGGCCTTCAGCCTTGGCGCAACGCATGACGCATTCGCGTTTCTGCGCGCCAACCTCGCGGCAGCGAGACAGTTGGAAGCTCGCGGAGTGCCCGATACGGCGATCGATGCCGGATGGGAGTTCAACAGCTGGACCGCGTTGCAAACCTCCGGATATTTGCTGCCTTTTGAACGAGGCAATTCATTCCCTGATTGGTGGCCTGCGTTAACGAACGCTCCGTGCCTGCCGGGCTATGCTGAAAGCCTTCCCGGTTTTCACCCGAAGTACACATTGACCAGTGTTCCCGACGGATGCGGAGGCCAGATCGGCATCCCGCCCGTTCACTATCGCCAGTGGCTCGGACGGCATGACCAAACCGTTTACATCGTTGCGTCCGACCGTCCGCATTAGGACGGAAGAGTACTACGCATTCCCCTGATGAGCCGCAGCCTTTCCGAAGGCTTTCAATCCGCGCGCAATCTGCCGGCGCTCCTTCGGGCTGAGCACGTCGGCGAGGCGATTGACCTGGCGTTCATGGCCGGCGAAGACCTGCTCGATCAGCCGGCGGCCGGTGGGTGTCAGGTCGACGACACGGACACGGCGGTCTTCGGTGCTGTTCGTCCGCGTTACATGGCCGCGCTTCAGCAGGCGGTCCACCGCGATCGAGATCGAGCCCGGCGTGAGAAAGACCTTCGGGCCGATGGTGTTCACCGGCATCGGGCCCTTATGCAGCAGCGCTTCGAGAATACGGAACTCCGATTCGCCGAGGCCGCTGTCCTTCAGGGTGTTCTCTGTGAAGCCGAGCAGCGAGTGATACGCCTTGATCAGCACCAGCCAGAGCTGCGTGCCCGAGACCTTATCGGACTTCGGGGGCTTTGTTGACTTAGGCGGTTTCGGAGGGTTGGCCGCCGCATTGTGCTTTGCCTGCAGTGAGTTGCCGTTTTTTGAAGGCTTTGCGCGCTTGGCTGTCTTTGTAGAAGTCTGCATCGTTCACACACCCATTGACATCAATATAATTGAGATCGATAGAAGTGGGGAGAAGAAATGCGCATTGGAATCGACAGCTTTGTGGAGATGCAGGCGGATGGCCGTTCGGCGGGAGAGCTCGGCCGCGAGCGGGTCGGGCAGCTGCTCGAGGAGATGGAGCTTGCGGATCGCGCTGGACTGGACAGCTTTGGAATCGGCGAGCACCACCGCGAGGAGTACGTCGCGAGCTCTCCGGCGGTACTGCTGGCTGCGGCGGCGGCCCGAACGCAGAAGATCCGCCTTACCAGCGCGGTCACTGTCCTCAGCTCAGACGATCCAGTGCGCGTCTTCCAGGACTTTGCGACGCTTGATCTGATCTCGAATGGCCGCGCGGAGATCATTGTGGGGCGCGGCTCGTTCATCGAATCGTATCCGCTGTTCGGCTATGACCTGAAGAACTATGACGAGCTCTTCGCGGAGAAGCTCGATCTGCTGCTGCACCTGCGCGACGAGGTGAAGGTGTACTGGGAGGGCGAGCACCGCGCCTCGCTGACCGGGCAGGGTGTGTGGCCGCGGCCCGTGCAGCCGGTGCTTCCCATCCGGCTCGGCGTTGGCGGGACGCCGAACTCGTTTGTACGCGCGGGGACGCTGGGCCTGCCCCTGACCGTGGCAATCATCGGCGGCGAACCGCACCGTTTTCGCCCGCTTGTCGAGCTTTATCGTGAGGCCGGCCGTCGCGCCGGGCATGCGCCCGAGTCGCTCGATGTAGCGGTACACGCGATCGGTTACGTTGCGGAGACGGACCAGCAGGCTGCCGATGAGCTCTGGCCCGCGTATTCGCAGACGTTCAACAGAATCGGCAAAGAGCGCGGCTGGGGACCGATCACGCGCGCGAGCTTCGATGCGCAGCGCGGGCCGACAGGAGCGTTTGTAGTGGGTTCGCCGGAGACCGCGGCGGCGAAGATGCGCCACATCAGCGATGCGCTCGGCGGCGTCTCGCAGGTGAGCCTGATGATGTCCGGCGGCCCGCTGTCGCATGAGAAGATGCTGCGCGCGATCGAGCTGCTGGGCACGCAGGTCAGGCCGCGGGTGCGGGCGGAAGCTGTGATCGCGTAAGCCTGCTCTATTTTGGCGAAGCGGGCGCGGTCGCAGCGGGTTGCGGCTGGAAGAGCTTCACCGCGTTGAGCGCCGATCGGTACACACCCCAGGCGAGCGGCACACCGACGAGGATCCAGGCAAGGGCGATGAGTGCGGGCGACGAACCTTTTGTCTCTGACATGCTCTGCTCCATAAGCAGCTAATGGGCTGCGCCGGCGGGAGCGCCAGCAGCCGTGTCTTTCAGCCAGAACCGCTCGGCAACCGGCTTCACCAGCAGGTTGGCGATGAAGCCCACAACGAGCAGCCCCACCATGATGTGCAGCACGACCCTGTAGCCGTCCATGCGATTGAGCCCGGCCGCCTTGTAGTGATCGAGGATTCCATTGACGATCAGCGGGCCCACGATCCCCGCGACCGACCACGCGGTGAGCAGACGGCCGTGGATCGCCGACACGTTGTATCCGCCGAAGAGGTCTTTGAGGTAGGCCGGGATTGTCGCAAAGCCGCCGCCGTACATCGAAATCGCGACGCAGGCGATCATGACGAAGAGCACGACCGAGTTGACGTGGTTGTACCCGGTAAACGGCATGAAGAAGTAAAGAACGGGACCGAGGATGAAGAAGCAGAAGTAGGTCGCCTTGCGGCCGAGGAAGTCCGAGGCGCTGGCCCAGAAGAAGCGGCCCACCATGTTGAAGAGGCTCAGCAGGCCGACGAACCCGGCGGCAGCGGTGGCGGCGATATGGCCACGGAAGAAGTCCTGGATCATCGGCGAGGCCTGC
>DASYBN010000300.1:0-2985 GCA_036500785.1 Acidobacteriaceae bacterium | reverse complement strand
TTGCGCGCACGCTGGAGCTTGGGCTGCGCAATATGACTGACGAGACGCTGCGCGATGGAGCGAAGGCGTTCAGCTTGTACGAGACGTTCGGCATGCCTATCGACTTCATGGTCGATGCGGCGCGTGACGCGGGCGTTGCGTTCGACACCGAGGGCTTTGAGCGCGCGATGCTGGAGGAGCAGCAGAGGGCCCGGGCATCTTGGAAGGGTGGGTCGCAGAAGACGGCGGCGCCGGTGTATCGCGAGCTTCCGCCGACGGAGTTTCAGGGGTATGGAGCGACGCGGCTGGATGGAGCGCGCGTGCTCGCGCTGGTGAAGGATGGGGTTGGCGTGCAGGCGCTGCAGCCGGGTGAGACGGGCGAGGTCGTGCTCGATGCGACAAGCTTCTATGCGGACTCGGGTGGGCAGGTGGGCGATGTGGGCTGGCTGTATGCGAGCGATCACATTACGGCTGTCGCTGAGGTGAGCGGGGCGAGGAAGCCGGTGCAGGGAGTGTTTGCGCACCAGGTTCGGGCGTTGCATGCGATTGGCGTGGGGGATGTGGTCGACACGGTGGTGAATGCGGGTGTGCGGCATGCGACGATGCGCAATCACACGGGAACGCATCTGCTGCATGCGGCGCTGCGGCAGGTGCTGGGAACGCACGTGAAGCAGGCGGGGTCGTTGAACGATGCGACGCGGCTGCGGTTCGATTTCTCACACTTCACCGGTGTGGCCGATGAGGAGTTGCAGGAGATTGAAGACATCGTGAACACGCAGGTGCTGGGGAATAACAAAGTAGAGACGCTGGTGGATGTTCCGATCGACGTGGCGGTGCATGAGCTGGGCGCGACGGCGCTGTTCGGCGAGAAGTATGGCGATCGCGTGCGGGTGGTGAAGATTGGCGATTTTTCGACGGAGCTGTGTGGAGGAACGCACACGACCGCGACGGGCGAGATCGGGCTGCTGAAGCTAGTGGGTGAGAGCTCGGTTTCGAGCGGCGTGCGACGTGTGGAGGCGGTCACGGGAACGGGATCGCTGGAGTTGTTCCGCCGAGATGCGGATGTGGCGAAGGTTGCGGGGCAGGTGATTGGTGCGGGGGAGCCGACGGCGGCGGCGTTTCAGTCCAAGCTCGCGCAGCAGGAAGAGGAGATGAAGAAGCTCCGGCGTGAGCTGGAGCAGATGCGAATGAAGTCGGCGAGTGCGGCGACGGCGGATGCGGCGGGCTCGGCCGTGGAGGTTAAGGGTGTGAAGGTGCTGGCGCGGCGGGTGGATGCTCTGGATAAATCGCAGATGCGGAACCTGGTGGACGAGCTGCGCGGGAAGCTCGGCTCGGGCGTTGTGGTGCTGGGCGCGGCGACGAGTGACGGCAAGGTGTCCCTGATTACGGGTGTGACGAAGGATCTGATCTCGCGCGTGCAGGCGGGCAAGATTGTGGGTGCGCTGGCGGCGAAGGTGGGCGGCAAGGGCGGCGGACGGCCGGATCTTGCAGAGGCTGGCGGGAGCGATGCGGCGGCGCTGGATGGTGTGCTTGCTCTAGCGGCCGCGGTTGTTGGCGAGATGATCACCTAGAGCCGTAAGGACTTGGCCGAACAAGCGTTCGCCAGGAGTGCACTTCAAGAGCACTGGAGTAACAGGTACATGGGCGAATACCTGTGGGAGATTCGCGGCTGAGAGCACCGATAGCGAACCTAAACTGAGGGTGGGCTATGCGTTTATCTCGGCAGAGCGGAGTGCGGTTCGGCCGCGGGTTGGGCTGCCTCGCGGCGTGCGCCGGGCTGATGCTGCAGGCGCCCGTTTTGTGCGCGTCGCACACTGAGGCAAGTGCGTGGGACAACGCGGTGATCGCGCGCCAGGTCTTCGAAGCTGAGCCGCAGGGAACTCACACAAAACTTGAATACGCGCGGGTGATGAACGAGTTTCGCGCGATTTATCACGGCAACCCCAGCGATGCGCACGCAGGGCGCGCTGTACAGCAAGTGGCGGAGCTGCTGGCCGAAGAGGGGCGCGAGCTCAGCGATCGCAAGGCGCTGCGCGATGCGGCGGGGCAGTACGAGTTTATGGCCAAGGCGTACCCCGGCGGATCGATGGCTCCGCGGGCGCTGGGGCAGGCGGTGGAACTGCTGGGCCCGGACGCGGCTGATGATGCGACGGAGGCGCGGAGGGTTCGTGCGCTGATCGCGAGTGAGTATCCGCGCAGTGCGGAGGCGCGGGAGTTAGAGAAGAGAACAGAGAACAGAGAGCAGAGATCAGACGACGTAGTGGTGATGCCGAGTGCTGTGGGTCCGAGTTCGGGCGAGCACTATCGCAGGTCGGCGGCGAAGGTTGACGATGTGCCGGTGGTGGCCGCGGATGCCAAGGCGGAGCCCGGCGCAGAGGTGGACGAGCACTCGTTGGGCGTGAGCGTCGACGCGCAGGATGCGAAACCGCGCAAGATGGCGACCGTCACGGGCATACGTCACTGGTCGACGCCGACCTACACGCGCGTTGCAATCGATCTCGGTGATGCGGTGGAGTACCAGGCAGCGCGCGTGGAGCACCCGGACCGCATCTTCTTCGATCTCCATCACGCGCGGCTGGCGCAGCAGCTGGTGGGCAAGAGCTTTGCGGTGACGGACGATGGGTTCCTCACGCGGATTCGCGCCGCGCAGTTTTCGGGCGATGTCACGCGCGTGGTGCTGGACGTGCACCAGGTCGGCGAGTACTCGGCATTTCTGCTGCCGAATCCGTATCGGCTGATTATCGATATCCACGGCACGCAGAACGAGACGCTGCAGGATGCGGCGAGCGATCAGGCGAACGGGAGCGCGCCGCCGGCGCATGTCGCGGAGGGATCGCAAGGACCGGCTGCAACGGCTGACGCTCCTGCTGGAGGAACCACGGAGGTGTCGAGCCTTCCGCCGATGCCGGTGACCGACGGCAGTTCGGGATTTGGTCTGCCCTCGCGCAGCGAAGTTGCGGCCAAGGATGCGAAGCAGGGAGTTGCAACGCCGCGCGTGATCATTCC
>DASYBN010000299.1:0-11167 GCA_036500785.1 Acidobacteriaceae bacterium | reverse complement strand
CGGGGCTCGCGAGTGCGATGCTGTTGGCGACGTACGACTACTGGGGCTATTACAACGTGACGTTTCTGGGCGGTGAGGCGAAGGATCCGGGACGGACGATTCCGCGCGCGGTGCTGCTGTCGATTGCAATTGTGGCGGTGATGTACCTCGCGGTGAACGCGAGTGTGCTCGCGGTCATGGGAGCGCCGGAGCTGATGCGCGCGCAGGGTACAGGAGCGCATGCGATGCTCGCCACGTTTATGCAAATGGCGTATGCGCCGAGTGTCGGTGTGCGTGCGGCAGCGACGCTGGGAAAGATCGCTGCGGTGCTGGTGATGGTGACCGCGTTCGGGAGTGTGTTCTCGCTGCTGCTGGGGTATTCGCGCATACCGTACGCGGCGGCGCGCGATGGAAACTTTCCGCGAGTGTTTGGGCGGCTGCATCCGAAGGCAGGATTTCCGTATGTGTCGCTGCTGGTGTTGGCGGGCGTGGCGTCTGTGTGCTGCTTCTTCTCGCTGGGGCAGGTGATTGCGGCGCTGGTAGTGGTGCGGATTGTGATGCAGTTTTCGCTGCAGCATGTGGGCGTGATGCTGCTGCGCAGGAGGAGGCCGGAGATGAAGCGGCCGTTCCGCATGTGGCTGTATCCCTTGCCGCCGATTGTGGCGCTGGTCGGGTTTGCGTACATCGTGTTTGTGCGGCGAGGGTCAGGGTGGGAGCTGACGATCGCGGGAGTTGTCGTGGCCGCGGGAACAGTGGCGTTTTTGGCGCGGAAGCTGTGGAACCCCGCTCATCGCGCAGAGAACGCGCGATGAGCGGGGCACCCAATCTGGAGTCGTCGGCGGAGCGTATCTTAAGGGAAGGAACGAGGAGCGCCGCGTTATGTTGATCAGGACGAAGAGTGAGATTCCGTCGTCAGAGATTACGCCGAAGGAGACGTGGCGTGCGTTCCAGATGAGCCGGCGAAAGATGCTGGCAGGAATGGGCGCCATTGGCGCTGCGGCGATGCTTCCGGACGCGGCCTGGGCGATGGACAAGCTGAAGACGGTGCCTTCCAACTACAACGTGACGGACCGCGAGGTGACGCCGGAGACGAAGGCGCAGAACTACAACAACTTTTATGAGTTTGGTGAGGACAAGGGTGATCCCGCGCGCAACGCGCAGAGGATGCAGATTCGGCCGTGGACGGTGAAGATCGAAGGGCTGGTCAAGAAGCCGCAGACGGTCAACATCGACGACATCCTGAACTATCGGCCGATTGAGAACCGCGTTTACCGGTTTCGCTGCGTTGAGGCGTGGTCGATGGTGATTCCGTGGGATGGTTATCCGCTGAGCGAGTTCATCAAGTTTGCGGACCCGCTGCCGAGCGCGAAGTATGTGCAGTTCCTCTCGTCGGACAACGGCAAGGGAATGATTCTGCCGAGCGGGATTGAGTTTCCGTATTCGGAGGGACTGCGGATGGACGAGGCGATGCATCCGCTGACGCTGCTGACCTTCGGAAGCTACGGTGAGGTGCTGGCGAACCAGCAGGGTGCGCCGATCCGCGTAATTGTGCCGTGGAAGTATGGGTTCAAGTCGGCGAAATCGATCGTGAAGATCCGCTTCGTCGAGAAGCAGCCGCGCACGACCTGGAACGACATGGCATCCGACGAGTATGGGTTCTATTCGAATGTGAACCCGAGCGTCGATCATCCCCGGTGGTCGCAGGCGCATGAGCGCTTTCTTGGACCAGGGTTTCTGCCCAAGAGTGTGCCGACGCAGATGTTCAATGGGTATAACGAAGTCGCGCCGCTGTATGCCGGAATGGATCTGAGGAAGAACTACTGAGCGCAAGTCGTTAGTAGACAGTGGTTAGTGAAAAAGAATGCCGAGCCGAGCGATCCCATATGTGAAGGTGGTGGTGCACATCGCTTGCCTGCTGCCGTTCTTTTATCTGCTGCATCTGTATCGCGATGGGCAGCTCGCGACGTTTGCGGATCCAGTGAACTACATTACGCACTTCACCGGCGACTGGGCCCTGTGGCTGCTGCTGGTGACGCTGGCGGTAACGCCGGTGCGAAGGCTGCATCGGTCGCTTGGGTGGATGGTTCGGTTTCGCAGGATGCTGGGGCTGTACTGCTTCTTCTATGCCACGCTGCATCTCGCGACGTACGTGTTTCTGTTCTCCGGGTATGACACGGCGGGAGCGATTGCGGGCTTGCGCGCGGGGCGTCTGGCCGAGCCGTGGCATCAGCTGGTGATCATATGGCCGAGCATGCTGGACGACGCGGAGAAGCGCCGGTTCATTCAGGTGGGACTGCTGGCGTGGTTGATTTTGCTGGCGCTGGCCGTGACGAGCCCGCAGCGCGTGCTGCGCGCGATGGGTGGAAAGGCGTGGCAGCGGCTGCACCGGCTCATCTACGTGGCGGGGTTCGCGGCCGTGGTGCACTACTGGTGGCTGGTGAAGACGGGCGTGCGCACGCCGTGGAAGGTTACGGCGGTGCTGTTCGTCCTGCTGTTGTGGCGCGTGGGACTAGCGGTAAAGAAACGGATCGAGAAGAGGCCGATGGTGCGCGAGATGGCTTAGTCGCCGGATTCAGCGACGCCTTCGAAAAGGTCGGTGCTCTGGCGCGCGGGTTGCGGCGCAATGGCGGCCGCGAGTGCGTAGTGCTCGTACGTGCCGTGCTTCTCGAAGATGGGAATCGCCATGTTCATCAGCGGCGCTTGTGACTTGTGCTGCGCGAAGGCTTCCTTCTTCTTGTCGAAGACGGATCTGATGTCGAGTGTGTGGGTCCATGGGCTGGGAAGCGGAGCGCGGCGGTCGGGCAGAAAGAAGCTGGCCGTCAGGTAATAGAGCCGTTGCGGCTGCCAGAGGTCTCCGATGGTGATGTAGCGCTTGGGCGAGCCGGACCAGTGGAAGGCTGCGGAGGCGGCAGCAGAGACGGCGGTGTGATCGGCGTGCGTGTTGAGGCCGCCGTCGAGGCCGAAGGTGATGATGACGTGCGGGCGCAGGCGTCGGATGTGCGAGACGAGCACAGCGGCGAGGGATTCGAGTGACTCGCAATCAAGCTTGCCGTCGTGGTAGTTGAGGACTTCGTAGTTCTTTACGCCGAGGATCTTGCAGGAGGCTTCGAACTCGGATCGGCGCGTCTTACCGAGCTCTTTGTTCGACGAGGCGTCGCCGCGGTTGGTCGCGGCCTGGCCGTCAGTGAGGCAGAGCACGGCGGTTTCAACGCCGCGGGAGGCGTAGAGCGCGAGTGCGCCGCCGAAGGCGAAGCATTCGTCGTCGGGATGGGCGCAGATGCAGAGAAGGCGAAGCGGCATAAGGAGATTGTGCACGATTGCGGCGATTGAATCGCGGGAAGGTGACTCGCGGGCGCCGCATAGCCCCCTTCAAGTGACGACAGTCCCAAGCTTGCATTCACGGTCAGCCGCGAACGCAAGGCAGGCTAGGATGTCCTGTTTCATGAGATACGGGAAGTCGCTCAGTATCTGCTCGTGCGTCATGCCGGAAGCCAGATATCCGAGCACGTCCGCAACGGTGATTCGCAGTCCGCGCACACAGGGTTTACCGCCCCGCTCGCCCGGCTGAATCGTGATGATCTGCTCGTACTCCATAGACGCAAAGTACGCGGAAGCCCAAGTTGCTGTAAAGGCGAATCCGTCAGTCAGCTTCGGCATTATGTGAGCGCAGGCGGTCAGGAATTGGTTCCGGCATCGTCTCTTCCCACAAATGCCAGAGATAGCGTCGAAATGCGGAGAACGCGCTTGATTCGTCCAGAACCGCGAATTGAGTGGGCTCGTGAAACGAAACGTTGTTCTTAGAGAGAGAGATTCTGATTCTCCAATCCTTCATCACCTGAAGAGTCACGCGCGGTTCGTCTTTGAGGCCATGATGCTCCAACGTGGAAAAAATTACGTGGCTCATGGACATTCCTGCACGGAACAGGGAATCGAACTCCAACTCCACCGCTCGTTCAAGGATCGGCAGAACAACAGATCTCCATCTGTTCCAGTATTCGTTGTCTGGATACTCCGCAATAAAGCCTAAGATCTGCTGCCAAGTTGCACGATTCTCGTCCGCGTTCATGCATTGTCCTGCGTTCCCAAAGCAAAGAAATTTAGTTTGTAATTTGCAGTTCGCAGTTTGCAGTGCGGGCGAGTTCGTCGGGTACCAGCTCTTCGGGTGGGAGCTCGTCGAAGATGTCGTCGAGGTCGAGCTGGGCGTCCAGTGCGGCGTTGGGGTCGGCGGCGTAGACGGGAGCGAAGCTGCGGCGGTGCAGAGGGCAGGGGCCGTGCTCTTTGAGGGCGCGGCGGTGCTCGGGGGTGGCGTAGCCTTTGTGGCTGGCGAGGCCGTACTGCGGGAACTGCTTGTCGAGCTCGCGGCAGAGCGCGTCGCGGTAGACCTTGGCGACGACAGAGGCGGCGGCGATGGAAAGGCAGAGCGCGTCGCCATAGTAGAGCTTGGTTTGCGAGCAGGGGTGGTCGATAAGGAGTGCGTCGATGACGAGGTGGTCGGGCGTGACAGTGAGCTGCTCGACGGCGAGGCGCATGGCGAGGCGCGAGGCCTGGTAGATGTTGATGCGGTCGATGGTCTCGGCATCCACGGCGACTACGGCAAATGCGAGCGCCATTTTGCGGACCTTGCGGTCGAGCCGCTCGCGCTGCTTGCGGTCGAGCTGCTTGGAATCCGTGAGGCCCATGCGCGAGAGGATTCCGGTCTTCTCGGGCAGGATGACGGCGGCGGCGACGACCGGACCGAAGAGCGCGCCGCGGCCGACCTCGTCGACGCCGGCGATGGTGCGGAAGCCGTGGTAGCGGAGGGCCTGCTCGGGCGCATTCGTGCAGACGAGCTGCTTGAGCATCTGCTGCTTGGCGGTCGCCTTGGTGACGCCGGGAAGAGCGGGAATGCGGAAGAGCGTCGACATCGGGCCGGCTTCAGTTTAGTGGATTCGCGGCTGAGGCGGATCCACGCGCGAGCCGGATAGGGACCAGGTTTCCACAGGGCATTCCACGAGTGGGTTAGCGGGACTCCCCTAAATGCGCCAAATCGTGAGCCGATGGGGTGCCGTAGGCTGTGTGCGGCGGGCCTTAATGGGCCTCAGGTCGACGAGATTACGGAGTATCTGGAGGACAGGATGGCGGTGCGTACACTGCTGGTTTTGACGGGCGCGATCGTGCTGTCGGGAGCGTTGGCGAAGGCGCAGAGTCCGAGTGTGAGCGAGGCAGCCGTAGCGCCGCAGACGGTGGCATTGGCGACCGGGCCGTCGGATTCTGCTGCGGTGCCCTCCGCTGCGGATGTTCCACCGGCGCCGAAACCGAAGCCGGAGGAATCCGGGAAAGGGAAGAAGGGCAAGAAGGACGTCTACACCGGGCCGAACACGATTGTGGAGCTGCCGGCGACGCCGATGCTGGATGAGCAAGGGATGCAACGGCTCGATCCGGACGGCAAGCCGATGTGGAACGCGCCGATCAAGCAGCAGCGCGATAAGAAGGGACATCCGCTGTTCGACGAGAACGGGAAGCCGATCTTCCAGACGAAGAACGAGCTGGGCTATGACGAGCACGGCAAAAAGATCAAGGTGGCGAAGGAGAAGGAGCCCAAGAAGATTCCGGTGTCGGTCACGCGCGGCACAATGACGGTCGATGGGATGACGGGGAAAGCGGCATTGAACTATGACATCGCCGACCTGAAGTACATCTACCTCTACGCGCCGGGCATCGGCGTGGCGGTGGTTTCGAACGAGCCGTTCCCGGGCGCGGTGGAACAGAAGAACGCGTTTACGAACAACACGCTGACCGTAACGATCGGCGACCATATTCTGCAGCTGGCGTCAGAGAAGAATCTGCTCGGGAAGAAGCCGCAATCAGCCTACGTTCTGATGGATCGGACATTCACGCTGCCGTCGCGGTTTCCCGTGATGGGGTACGGGACGCTGCGGAAGGCCCCCTACCAGTGGCCAGGAGCGAAGCCGAACGGGCACGAGGCAGATGTTGCGGCATTTGCGCCGCCGCCGCCCGCCGACCTGCTGCCGAAGCAGTTGCTGAGTCCGTGCCCAGCGGGCCAGATGCGCAAACCGGGACCGGCGGTTCTGCCGGGCCAGACGGCGCCGCCTCAGCCGTGCGTTCCGATCAAGCCGGCGACAGCGCCCGCTCCGGCCGCCGTAACGAGCGTCGCGAAGACTGCCCCTGCCGCTGTGGACACGGCGAAGAACTGACTCCGGCTGGAAAGATATCGCCGTAAGGAAACGCCCTTCCGCGTCGAGTGGAAGGGTTTTTCTTGGTCACGTTACCCGGGGAAGGCATGTGCACCCGGATCTGCGGGCCTCGAATCCAGACAATTGCGGTTCAGCACACGAGAAACCCAAGAGGAATACGGATCTCAGCGGGTTTACACCTTTTTGCGGCCCGTCGGAAACGGTTTGGCCTCAGCCTTGCTTTCTACGGAAGCCGGGGACGCTGAGCCGATGGGAACGGGCCTACTGGGAGATCGCCGGCGTGACGCGCGAAGGGTGCGAGGCGCAACGAAGCGGAAATACGTGCTGCACGCGAAAGGAGCCGCCATTCGCTGGCGGCTCCTCGTGTTCTCGATTCTGCTAAGAATGGGTTAGGACGTTTTGCTACGCGGTACGCTCGACCTCGCGCAGGCGAGCAGCCTTGCCACGCAGGCCGCGGAGGTAGAAGAGCTTGGAGCGGCGCACCTGGTAGGAGCGGATCTTCTCGACCTTGTCGACGACCTTGGAGTTGTAGGGGAAGATGCGCTCGACGCCCTGGCCGAAGCTCATCTTGCGAACGGTAAAGGTGCCCTGGGGGCCCTTGCGGCAGGCGATGACCATGCCCTCGAACGCCTGGAGACGCTCTTTGTCGCCTTCCTTAATCTTGACCTGCACGCGAACCTGGTCGCCGGGCTTGAAGTCAGGGAGGTCTGTACGCTGGAGCTTATCGGCCAGCTTCTGCATTATCGGATGGATTGCCATGATGCTTTCCTTGCTTGAAGTCGCAGGATTCAGTGTAGCACGGACTTAGCGGGATTCGCGTGCGGGCGCACAGAATCCAGTGCAGCCTGCGAAGGGCCAGACGCTAGTCCGCGGAGTTCGGGAGTGCGGTCGGCAGGTTGAACTCGACCCCCGCCTGGCGGTTCGCCGTGATCGTGGCGGGAAGGTTGACATCGCTCAACGGAATAACGCGGGGGCGGCCGCTGTCGAGAACGGTGATGGTGGTGCGGGTCGCGAGGTAGTTCTGAATTTGCTCGGGGGGACGGCCGTCCTTGTAGATGAGGAGGGCCAAATCGGAGACACCGGGTTGCTCCATCTGTGAGCTCGGGGCGGGCACGTAGACCTGATAGCTGGATCCGCCGGGATAGGCGTAGACAACCTGCGGCGCGGGCTGCTGTTGCGGGTATGGCTGGGGCTCCGCCATCGGCTGGGGATAGCCATAGCCGGGTTGGGCAGCGGCCTCAGGATAGGCGTAGCCAAGGTCGGGCTGCGCGTAGCCGGAGTTGGGCGCAGAGTTGTCATCCGATAGCGGAGCGGGTTGCTGGCTGGAATCGGAGTCGTCGTCGTTGTCGGAGAAGCCGCCGTAAGGGACATAGACGGCCGTCGAATAGTAGCTATAGCCGTAGTGGGGATAGCCGTTGATGTAGATGTGGTGCGTCGTGGTGACCGTGACGCCATGATGGTTCTGATAGAACATTGGCCGGTTTAGGGGCGCGGAGCCTGGGTAGCGAACCTGCGGAGGGAGCATGCGCAACGCCGACGGATAGCCGGGCGCGCGAACCAAGCCGGCGCTCGCGTAGCGGAAGGATTCCGGTGGGGCGAAGGTGCCATGAAAGCCTGGCGCGGAGCGACCTGCGGGAGCGCTGTGGCCGGCGAATCCGCCGCGGCCTGCACCGCGCTGCGCACACGCCGGGAGCACGGCTGCGAGTGCAAGCGCGACTGCGGCCAGGCGCCTCATGCGAGGAATTCTACTCCCCAAAACGCATGTGCGGCCTATTGCGAGGGAGGTGTACCCGGTCCGTTGCAATCGAAGAAAGAGGCCCGCAGATGCGCGGGCCTCTTGTGGCTATGAGAGCAGGCGGAAAGGCTTAGTGATGTCCGCCGCCGCTCGAGTGTCCGCCACCACCGGCATGACCGCCACCACCGCCGGCGCGACCTCCGCCGGAGTAGCCGGGCGAATGCTCGCCGGCAGGAGAGTGTCCCCCGGTCGTGACATGACCACGACCGTCGCGGGCCTCATTCGGTTGAAAGTGGTTGAAAGCTGCGGCGCCGCGGGAGGGCATGGGGCCGCGGTAGCCATTATGTGGATCGTAGCGGTTGTCGACGTGCCCGGCGAAGCCGCGCGGTCCGTGGAACCAGGGGCCCGCGCCGAGGAAGACACCGCCAACGAACCAGTCAGGACCGTAGTAGCCGTACGGCGCGCAATCGTAGGGAGGGTAGTCGAAGTAGCCGTACGGGCAGACGGGCTGAGGGCCGATGTTGACAACGACTTGGGAGCGGGAGAAGGTAGTGCAGCTAAAGAGCACAACGGTGAGAGCTGCGAAGGCGAGTATTTTCCAGCGAAGCGTCTTCGATGAGGTCATCAAGTCTCCTAGGTAGTCCGGCAAAAGCATATAGCAGCATTGCTGCTACCTCTTCATACGATGTCAGAATCGAGACCGGCGAGATATTCGCGGTCTTCGTCGGAGAGGTCCGCGCCGGAAAGCAGATCCGGCCGGTTCGCGAGGGTTCTGGCCAGCGCAGCCTGGCGGCGCCAGCGGCGGATCGCGGAGTGATCGCCGGAGGAGAGCACGTCGGGGATGGAGCGGCCGCGGAAATCAGCGGGGCGGGTGTAGTGGGGATAGTCGAGCAGGCCGCCGGAGCCGTGCGTGCTGCGCGGGACGCCGTCGGCGGTCTTGCCTGCCGTGGCATCGTCGCCGAGGCCGAAGCTCTCGTACACAGGACTGTCTTCGTGACCGAGCACGCCAGGAATGAGACGCACGGCGGCGTCGAGGATGACCGCTGCGCCGAGTTCGCCCCCGGAGAGGACGAAGTCGCCGATCGAGAGCTCGTCATCACAGAGAAGCTGGGTGACCCGCTCGTCGACGCCCTCATAACGGCCGCAGATCAGCACGACTCGCTGAAGCGTGGCGAGATGGCGGGCAGTGGACTGGGTGAAGCGCCTGCCGCCGGCGGAGAGCAGGATGACGGATTCGCGAGTGGTGTCGCGGGAATCTTTGGGTGCAATTCCGAGGGACTCGACGCACTCGAAAATCGGCTCCGGCTTCAGCACCATCCCCTCGCCGCCTCCGAACGGGCGGTCGTCGACCGTCCGATGACGGTCATGCGTCCAGTTGCGGAGATCGTGAATATCGACCGAAGCGAGGCCGCAGCGAAGCGCGCGCTCGAGAATGCCGTAGCGAAGCGTGCTCTCGAAGAAACCGGGGAAGAGGGTGACGATCTCGAAGCGCATGGACAGGGCAGATTCGAGTGTAGATGAGGAGGCGATCCGCCCCCGAGGCTTCAGCCGCGTTCGTCTGTGAGCTCGAGCAGACCGGCCGGCAGATGCATGACGACCTGCTTGCGGGCGATATCGACCGAGTCGAGCCAGGCTTTGATGAGCGGAATGAGCACTTCGGCGCCGTCTGAAGCGCTGTCAGGGCGTGGGACCACATTACCTCGGTGATCCGATAGAACCGTTACTACCAGGAGCGGAGCTGCATCCGAAAGTCTAGTGCGGCCATCCGGCGCCATGGCGTATTCGACCCCTGCGATGTCGCCCACCGGGACGGTTCCGTCGAATAGTTGGCAGCCGACGAGATCGCGCACGAACCATGTGTCGGGCTCGAGCTCCGGGAGGTCAGCGGCCAGGACGGCGAGCTCGCGACGTGCGAGAGCTTCGGCAGCCGAGATGGAGTCCACTCCCGCGAGCTTGAGAACAATCCGTCCGGCATTTCGGCCGGTAGGTGACCATAGCGACTCAATTGTGGTCTCGAGGGCGGGCGCGCTGGCCGTGGGTGCTACTGTGACGCGGCGGCCGACCTCAAAGAGGCCGGAAAGATCGCTGAGCGGTTCGGCAAGAAGCTCGCCGCGCCGTCCTTGCGGACGAAGCAGTTGCGCCGCGGGGAACCACGTTGAAGATTCGGCGGAAGTTGCGGGGGAGAGCTGTTTCTCTATCAAGAGGGGACCGTCGCATACATCAGCTGCGAGCATCAGGATCGCGCTGGAACGATTCTCGCAGGCTGTCTGGCCGGGGTCTACTCTTCCTCATTGCCGTCGAAACGATCGTCGGCTTCGACGATGTCGAGCGCGAAGCGACGCCTGTGTTTCATGCTGGCAGCGCCCAGGATTGTGCGCAGCGAGCGGGCCGTGCGTCCCTGCTTACCGATCACCTTACCGACATCGGCCGGGGCGACCTCCAGCCGGAGCACGGCGACTTCCTGCTCTATGACAGCTTCAACGCGGACTGCGTCAGGGTCATCGACCAGCGCCTGGGCGATGTCAGTGATTAGCGTACGGATCTCGGCGACCGGGTCTGAAGATTCCAATGTTTCAGTCACTACTCCACCTCAAAAGCTTTCGCAGGCATCGAAATCGCGCCGAGGCTCTTCTTCTATTGGAAGAGCTCCTGGGGGTTGTGCGATAACGGCAGACTGCGACCGGGCAACAGGAAAATCAAACGTTTCATGGGCCCGGTAGCTTCATCCGCCCTGTCGGGCAGAGCGTCTGTTTGAGGAAGTCTACGTGAAGGCGAGAATGTCGCCCGAAGTCTTTGGGTCGTACTTCGGTAACATACAACGTTACTTCAGGTATGTCGCTGTGGATTACTTAGGCGGCAGGTGCTTCAGCGGCTGGCGCTGGCTGCTTGGCCAGCAGCTTGCCGACTCGGTCGGAGAGCTGCGCGCCCTTAGAGGTCCAATAATCGATGCGATCACGCTTGAGCTGGATGCTGGCCGGATTGGTGCGCGGGTTGTAGGTGCCCACCACCTCGACAGAGCGGCCGTTGCGGGCGCGGTCCTTCTCGATTACAACGACACGGTAGTGCGGCTGCTTGCGGGCGCCAACACGCGCCAAACGAATCATCAACACTGGAAAGATCCTCTCAGAGAAGCTTTTGAAATTTGGGTTCAGGAGCCGTGCTGCTGGCCATGGATCGGGTCGACACGGCGTGCAGGCGCAATGAGTCCGAACACCTAAGTATCGCGGATTTTGCCGGTTTGCGCAAATGCAGCGTCAAT
>DASYBN010000298.1:0-4428 GCA_036500785.1 Acidobacteriaceae bacterium | reverse complement strand
GCGTTTACCGCCTCGACTCGCTCATCCGCTCACCCGTACCGGGCCACAGCAACAGCATCCACAGCAGCACATGCTGGACTGGATCGAAGCCGTGATGGAGGAGCGAAACATCAGTTTAGCGTCTCAATTCTTGGCAGCCGGGGAATACAGTTTGTTGCACTTCCAGCTGTCCTCAAGGTACGTCTGGGCGGCGGCCGATGTCAAACGTCCTCGGCCGCAATTCTCACACGTACCTCACCGTTCCGTAGACTGAACAGCATGATTCGCAAGCTCGACTACAGCATCCTCGATGTCTTCGCCGATCGCCCGCTCGAGGGCAATCCTCTCGCTGTCATCCACGACGGCCGCGGCCTCTCCGACGCGCAAATGCAGGCCATCGCCCGCGAGACCAATCTCTCCGAGACCACCTTCGTCTTCCCGTCTGGCGACCCTGAGCACGACCGCACCGAAGGCGTGCGCGTGCGCATCTTCACCACCCAGGAGGAGCTCCCGTTCGCCGGTCACCCCACGCTCGGCACCGCCAGTTGGCTGCACCTCCACCACCCGCCTTTGCGCGGAGGTTCGGACCTCAAGCTCCTGCTCAACGTTGGCCCCATCCCCGTCCGCATCGAGCCCTCGAACTCGTCCGATCCCGAACGCGCCGTGTTTGCCACCATGCGCCAGAACGACGCTGTCTTCGGCGAGCTGCACGATCGCGCCGAGGTCGCCCGCGTGCTCGGCCTTGCGGAGTCGGATCTCCTCGACGCCGCACCGCCCCAGACCGTCTCGACCGGCAATCCCTTCTGCATCGTCGCGCTCAAACCCGAGGCCCTCGCGCAGCTCGCGATCCCGCAGCGTGAGGCGACCGCCTGGCTGCACGCGAAACGCACACGCTGGTTCTACTGCATCGCTCCCGAATCTCAATCCTGGCGCGCACGCATGCAGTTCTACTCCGGTGAAGATCCCGCGACCGGCTCGGCTGCAGGCTGCGCAATCGCCTGGCTGGTGCAGCACGGCTTGGTGCCATCCGGCGAGGAAGTCACGTTGCGTCAAGGGCTTGAGATCGGCCGTCCCAGCCGCATCGTGGTGCGTGCTGTCCGGCAGGGAAGAGGCGTCAGTTCCATAACGGTTTCCGGCAGCACCATCCCTGTGGCAGCAGGTGCCTTTTTCCTGCCCGTTTAACGAAGATTTACACAGGCTTCACATCTACAAACCTCAACACTGACGCGCACTCCATACACGTCAGTGGATGCGCGATACCGAATTCCATGCGTTTTCGCCATAATTTCGCGGTTGCTGCGGGAGGTTCCCCTCCGTATGCTCAGCAAATCGTCGTTGGGCCGAGCTCAGTGACGCGAAGTTTTCGCCTGATTTTTTCGGACAATTTGCGCTGAACCCCCGAGGGGCGGCTTGCCGCCTCCACGGTCCTCTGCGGCCTGAATCTGCCGCAACCGGGCCCGGGGGTTAGGTCCTTCGTTTCCTTCAACGAGACGGCCGCTTTACAGAGGTCGCCGCTCCGCGAAGGGTGGGAGTGCTGTGACGCGCGCCATATGACCCGCCTGGATGCGAGCGCCTGCCGCCGCTTTTCCACAGCGTCATGTCGCGCCGCGAGACCAACGTGCCGGGTTTTCGCCGCTCCGCACGCTGGTGATCTCACGCGCGCTCGAAACCGGGACCACAGTGCCACAACCCGCAGATCGCGCGACGTGCCTCCGCACGCCAGGACGCTTCCTGCGGCCATCGCAACACGGCACGCTCCCTAATCCGGGAGCGCCAACAGCAAACGCACCAGAAGGACTGCCGGCAACCCCCGGCGAAGAAGAGAGATAGACGATGCGCCCTCGGAAGACGATTGTGTGTGTAGAAGACAACGAACAGATCCTTTCCGTACGGAAGTTTCTCCTGGAGACCCGCGGCTATCGCGTGCTGGCCATGGACTCCGGTGCAGAGGCGCTTGAGTATCTGCGCGGCGCCGCACCCGGTTCCGTCGACCTTCTGCTGGCCGACGTCATCATGCCCCAGATGGACGGCAACGAGCTCGTCCGGCGCAGCAAGCAGCTTCACCCCGGTCTTCCGACCCTGCTGGTCTCCGGCACGGTGTCGAACTTCGATCGCGCCGCTGCAGCCGACGCCTTCCTGCCCAAGGGCGCCTGCACGCCGGCCGAGATGCTCGACCGCATCCGCATTCTGGTCGCCCGCAAGCGCGGCCCCAAAAAGCAGATTCCGGTGAGCGCTCCCGATGTAACGCCCGCGATCGCCATCGCAAGCTGATTCCTCCTCCGCTGAAACAACGGGCGAGTGCATTTTGCACTCGCCCTTTTTTATTGCCTTCGATCTCGCTCGCCTTAGGCCTCGACTAGGCCGTAGCGCCGCTGCCACTGCTGCTTCAGCCTCGACCACACAGCCTCGCGCTCTGCGCGCGAGATCGCAGGATCCGGAGTCTCCACAAACCGCGCGGCCTCACGCTTCGCAAGCTCCAGCAGATCTCGATCGCGCGCCAGGTTCGCTACGCGGAACTCAGGCAGCCCCGCCTGCCGCGTGCCGAAGAACTCGCCCGGCCCGCGCTGCGCAAGATCGATCTCCGCAAGTTGAAATCCATCCTGCGTCTTGACCATCGCGTTCAGCCGCAGCTCCGCCTCTGGTGAAATCTTGTTCCCGGTCAGCAGAACGCAGAAGCTCTTCGCCGCTCCTCGCCCCACTCGCCCGCGCAGCTGATGCATCTGCGCCAGCCCGAAGCGCTCTGCATGCTCAATCACCATCACCGTCGCGTTCGGCACATCCACGCCGACTTCGATCACCGTCGTCGAAACCAGCACATCAATCTCGCCGCGCTGAAACCGCGCCATCGTGACGTCCTTGTCGTCCGCGCTCATGCGCCCGTGCAGCAGCCCAAGCTTCAATCCGTTGAGCGCGCCCCCACTCAACTCCTCAAACATCTCCGAAGCCGACCGCAGCTTCGCCCGCGCCACATTTCGTTTCGGCTTCACTTCGAGTGAAGCGTTCGCACCTCCGCCTCTCTTCGCCGCCGACTTGCTTCCTCGCTTACCTCCTAACTCCCTAACTCCCCGACTTCCTAACTCGCTGCGCTGATCCGCTGACTCGCTGACCTGCTGACTCGCTGACTCGCTCTCTTCCACCTTCGCAAAATCCAGCTCCGGCTGATCACCCCGTTCGCCTTCGATGATCGGATACACGATGTACGCCTGCCGCCCTTGCGCCACCTGCTTGCGCACGAACTCCCACACCTCGTCGGCGCGCTCTCCCGGCATGCGCCGCGTCACGATCGGCGTTCGTCCCGGCGGAAGCTCATCAAGCACGCTCGCCTCGAGATCGCCATAGATCGTCAGCGCCAGCGTCCGCGGAATCGGCGTCGCCGTCATCACCAGCACATCCGGCTCCATCGCCGCTCCGCTCGCGCCCGGCTTCCGCATCAGCTTGAATCTCTGCTGCACACCGAAGCGATGCTGCTCGTCGACAATCACCAATCCAAGGTTATCGAAATCAACCTTCTCCTCGACCAGCGCGTGCGTTCCAATCGCGAGGTCCGTCTCTCCGCGAAAGATGCGCCCGCGCGCATCGCGTTTCCCGCGATCATCCAGCGATCCCGTCAGCAGCGTCACCCGATATCCTCGCTGCTTGCTCGGCGAGACCGCATCCCGCAGGAGCTTGCGCGCCGAAAGATAATGCTGCGTCGCAAGAATCTCCGTCGGCGCCATCATCGCCACCTGATAGCCGTTCTCAATCGCCACCAGCGCCGCCTCGAGCGCCACAATCGTCTTGCCCGAGCCGACATCGCCCTGCAACAAACGCCGCATCGGCCGCGGCGCGCGCATGTCTTCCACGATCTCGCCCAGCACGCGCTTCTGCGCCGCCGTCGGCTTGAACGGAAGCACCTGCTTCAACGCCGCGCGCACCTGGTCGTTCGTTACAAACGCCGTTCCCTCGCGCTCGCGCAGCCTGCGCCGCTTCAGCTCGAGTCCCAGCTCCAGATACCACAGTTCCTCGAAGATCAGTCGCCGGTGCGCCGGCGTGCGCGCGCTCATCAGCTCCGTCATGGGCGTGCCGGCGGCAGGGAAGTGAATCGCTTCCAGCGCCTCCATCCGCGACGGCAGCCCCAGCCGCTCGCACATCGCCGCCGGCAGCGTCTCCTCCGCCTTCGCTCCACTCTCGCGGAGCTCCCGAAAGATGATCCACATCACCCGCCGCAGCCAGCGCGACGTCAGCTTCGATCCCCACGGGGTCGTTCCGCCCAGCGACGGATACACCGGCACGATCCGCCCCATCTCCAGCGTCGTGAACTCCGCGTCCTCACCCGTCGCGCTCGCATCCGGCAGAATCTCGAACGTCGGCTGCACCATCTTGAACTTCGTCGAGCCCGGCGCCGCATTCAGCGCGTTCCCGCTGCGCGACCCTTCGAGCTTTCCATACAGCGCAATCCGCTGCCCCGCA
>DASYBN010000297.1:0-6846 GCA_036500785.1 Acidobacteriaceae bacterium | reverse complement strand
GCGAAGAGCTCCGCGAGTTATCTCAGCAAGGATTCCGCAGGCGATTGCTACAGCCGGCAGCTCACCTCCGCGAATAACAAGCTGACCAGCGTTGTCGATGGAAAGGGCTGCCCCGCGCACCACAACTAGCGCAGTGCATTGACATGAGGGCGGGCGTGCTGTGCGGCGCCTGCCCCTCTTTTTGCTCATGTACCCTCGCAGTCAGGATCGGAATCAATGGCATATCTTCTGGCAATCGACGCCGGCGGAACGAAGACGGAGTATCTGCTTGCGGATGAGCGGCAGACACTCGCACGGGTGCGCGGCGGAACGATCAAACGCATGCGAGCCGACACAGAGACATGCGTAGCCAACCTGGAAACCGCACTCAGCGCCCTAACCCAACAAAGCGGCGTGCAGATGAGCGAGATCGCCTGCAGCTGCATCGGAACCGCCGGCAACACAGTTCCTCTTGTAGCTGACTGGCTTCGAACTGAGATTCCGTCGCGCGTCGCCGGCAAGCTGTTGCTGCTCGGCGACGTGGAGATCGCGCTCGACGCTGCATTTCGCGGCGGCCCGGGCGTGCTGGTTCTGGCCGGCACAGGATCCAACGTGGCCGGCAGGACGCGAGCGGGTGTGATCTCGACCGTCGGCGGATGGGGGCCTGTGCTGGCAGATCAGGCCTCAGGCCATCGCATCGGCCAGGAGGCACTGCGCGCAATCTTCTTCGCCAGAGACGAGGGGCGCACAACCGCGTTGCTCGACGCGGTGATGCA
This sequence comes from Acidobacteriaceae bacterium, assembly GCA_036500785.1. Lineage (GTDB taxonomy): Bacteria > Acidobacteriota > Terriglobia > Terriglobales > Acidobacteriaceae > Granulicella. The sequence continues at coordinate 6,091 of DASYBN010000297.1, read as the reverse complement.
TTTCTGGAAGCTGAGCTCCATCGATCGCCTGGTCGAGTACGCCAACTGCTCGCCTCATCCTGACTTCTCCCAGCTCACACCGCTGGTGGTCGACTGCGCCAGCCGCGGCGATGAAGTCGCCCGTCGCGTGTTGCAGCAACAGGGCCAGGAGCTGGGCCGTCTCGTGCGGCTTCTCATACGACGGTTGCGAGAGATCTCGGCAGACGCGTCGTTTCTGCCGGCCCTTGCATTCGCCGGCAGCATCATGGCGCACGCCGCTCTCGTTCGGGAAGCGCTGCTGGCCCACGTTCGTGACGAGTTCCCCGACGTCCCGGCTCAGGAAGGCATCGTCGATCCGATAGAAGGCGCCCTTTGGCGCGCGCGGCAAGCGATCAGTTAGCTTCGCCATTTTGAGCAGAACAGGCAATCGCTAAGGGCAAAATAGCCGTTTTCCAACTCACGAAACTAAATTCTCGCCAAAACAATCAATTTTCTGGACAGTCCGCTCACTTCTGCGTATCTTGGCCTTCCAAGCGATACGAGGCCGTGCTCCAGACGCCGCCTGAGTTCAGGTGAGAGCCTCAACCGCCGCAGGGCACCCCAATCGGGCACCCGCAATGCGATTTTGTGAGGGCAATGACGATGAAAAGCTTCGTGAAATTCGGGCTCCTCCTCCTGGCTCTGACGTTCGCCGCGTTCTCTCGCGCCCAGACCGTTACCGGCGGCGTAACCGGAACCGTCACCGATCCGAGCGGCGCCGTAGTTCCCGGCGCGACGGTGACGGCCCACGACTTGGACACGAACGTCTCAACGCCCACGATCACCAACCATGACGGCATCTATCGCATCGAAAACCTGCCGATCGGCAGGTACGAGGTCATCGTGCATGCGAACGGTTTCGGCAATCAGACGCTACCGTCGTTCAGCCTCGAAGCGCTGCAGACCGTCACGTTCAACGCGAAGCTGTCGGTGCAGGAATCGCATGCGTCCGTGGAAGTCTCCTCCACCGCGCCGATTCTGGACGCGCAGGACTACACCCTCAGCAGCACCTTCACTGCGAACACCATTGCGAACTTTCCGCTCAATGGCCTGGACTTCAGCGCGCTCACGCTCTATACGCCCGGCGCGGTCAGCACCTACGGCAACACCGGCACGAATGTCATCGAGCGCGACACCTACTACAGCGACTCGGTAAACGTGAACGGCAACCGTGCCCAGGCCAATAACTACACGCTCGACGGCATCGACATGAACGAGACCTTCAACAACGAGATCGCCTACAGCCCGTCGCCTTTTGCACTGGATGAGATCCAGGTTGTTACGGCGAACTCACCGGCTGAGGTCGGCAACGTGAACGGCGCCGCGGTGATCAACGTTCTCAGAAGCGGCACCAATCACTTCCACGGATCGCTCTTTGGCTACCTGCAGGACTATCGTGCGAACGCGAACCGCTGGCAGAACAAGAACCAATCGCCTGTCGTTCCCATCAACCCCTACTCGCAGGACCAGTTCGGCGCCACTCTTGGTGGGCCTATCTTGCACAACAAGCTCTTCTTCTTCGTCGATTACCTCGGCTCCCGTTATCACGTCGGTGGTATCGGCAGCACCAGTGTTCTCACCCAGGCCATGAGAGCCGGGGATTTCTCCGCATTGCTCCCCGTCGGCTGCACTGGCAACGGTGGCACGTATACAGGTGTTGACTCGACGACTGGCGTGGCGATGTGCAGCAACACGAGTGACAGCGTTACAACTGTAACGCCGGACCCCTACCAGCTGTACGACACGCTGAACAACAACCAACCCTACGTCGGCAATGTAGGCATCCCCATCGTCAACCCGGTCGCGCAGTTTCTGATTGCCAACTCTTCGTTCTATCCGCTGCCGAACGCGACGGCGACCGATGGCATTGCGGCCAACAACTACCAGGGCCACCAGCGCACCTACGCCGCTAACAATCAGGGCGACATCAAGATCGAGTACGACAAGGGCGATAAGGACAAGCTCACCGGCTTCTACTCGATGTCCACGGCGTACGGCGGCACGACCCCGCTACTGGCGATCAGCTTTTCCGGGCCGAACCTGTATCCCACCAAACTGGGCGGCATGACCTGGGTGCACACGTTCTCGCCCGCCTTTGTGAACTCGCTGCGAATTGGCTTCACACGCGTTGTGTGGGAGCAAAGCTTCTCCCAGGATTCGACCGGACAGTTTGGCAACAGCGGCAACGCGAAAGTCGGGATCACTTTTCCCAATCAGTCCTATGCCGGTTACAGCTATCAGAGCCTGGGCAATACCGGTATCGTCGCAGGCGGAAATCCGGTCCAGGGCGGCGGCCTTATCGACAACACCTACCAGTACATGGATACGGCAAGCTGGCAGCGTGGCCGGCACTACTTCAACTTCGGCATCTCGGCGCTCCGCTATCAGAACAACTATCCGACCGCGAACAACTACGGCTATCTCGGCACGCTGACCTACAGCGGCACTTACACGAGCGATGCAGGTACGACGGGCGGCTACGGAGCCGCAGACTTCCTGCTGGATCGTATCTCCTCGGCCGCGGCTACTCTAGCCAGCGTGAATGTCGGCCAGCGCCAGTGGCGTACAGGCATCTTCGCGACTGATGACTTCAAGCTGACTCCGAACCTGACTCTGCACTATGGTTTCCGGTACGAGTTCGTCGAGCCATGGGTGGAGCAGAACAACAAAACCGGCAACGTGGACCTGACCACCGGACAGGTTCTCTACGCAAGCGCCGTGCCTGTGGGCGCGCCGCCGGGATCGGGATTGTGCTCCAACCGCGGTTGCTACGATTGGAATTTTCATCAGTTCATGCCGCGCCTGGGCTTCGCATGGCAGCTCACATCTCGCTTCGTCGCACGCGGTGGATACAGCGGCTCCAGTTTCTTTGAAGGCAACTCCAGCAACCAGCGCCTGACCTCGATTACGCCATTTATTCAGGCGATCCAGACGCCACAGGTCGTCGTGACGGCCGACACTGTCACCACGCCCTACACCACCCAGACAGCCTTCGACCAGTCCGTGCACCAGGCTGGTGGCACCTACAACGTGTATCCCAAAAACATGCAGCCGGCGTATGTGCAGAACTACAACTTGACCCTGGAGTACGCGATCACGCGCACCCTCTCACTGCAGACCGGGTATGTGGGCGAAAGCGGACAGCACATCGAGGACTACGGGAACGTGAACCAGTGGAAGGTCCCGGGCGATCCGACCTCGGCGCCGTATTACAACAGCCCCTACATCGGCTGCAGTACGCCATCGGCGACGCAGGTCTGTTCGAACGGCCTTCTCATCACCGAATCTCGCGCGATGATGAACTACAACGGTCTTCAGACTGTGCTGCGCCAGCGGTTTACGAATACCGGCCTTGAGTACACGGTGAACTATACGTATTCAAAGTCGATGACGAACGCGGTCGGCAACTATGGACTGAATACCGGCGGCTACAACGCAGATCCCGGCTTCCAGAACTACTATGACAGCCACTCGGATTACGGTGTGGCGGGATCGGACGTCAAGCACAACCTCAACGGAACTGCGACCTACGCTATTCCCTTTGGTCACGGACGCAAGTACATGAGCCATGCGAACCGGCTCGTCGACGAGGTGCTTGGCGGCTGGAAGATTGGCGCAGGGTTCATGTTCTACAGCGGGTTCCCACAGACAATCAGCGGCGGCAGCAGCAACGTGAACAGCTACGGCACCACTCGAGCTGAGCAGTACCGTCCGCTGCACATTGTCAATCGCTCGCGATACGCCTGGTTCGGCACGGATCCCTCCGCTCAGCCCTGCACCGTGGCGGGAGTTGACAACGGAGTCTGCGCGTTCGGTGTGGCCGCCCCGAACACCTTCGGCAACTCGGTTAACGGCGTAGTGCGCGGCCCTGGCTTTCGCAATGTCGACCTGTCTGGCTTCAAGGACTTTCGCATCGTGGGCGAACACTTCCTGGGCTTCCGCGTGGACGCCTTCAACGCGTTCAACATGGTCAGCTTCGGCAACCCTGATTTGGGCCTGGGGCCGCACTTCGGGTGGCTCGCTCAGGAAAACAACATCCGCTCCGTCGAGCGCCATCTGCAGTTCTCGGCACACTACAACTTCTAATCAACGGTCGGCGGATACACTGCGACGAATACGCGACCATGACAGTTCTTGAGATCTGCATCGACTCGGTTGAATCGGCGATCGCCGCGGAAACCGGCGGCGCCCAACAGGTCGAGCTTTGCAGCGCTCTGATCGAAGGCGGCCTCACGCCCAGCCTTGGACTGATTCGCGCGGTGCGCTCACGCATTGCCATCGGATTGCATGTGATGATCCGTCCGCGTTCGGGCGACTTCCTCTACTCCAATGACGAATTCGCCGTCATGCAGGAGGACATCAGGCTTGCAGCGCAGGCCGGTGCCGACGGAGTCGTCTTCGGCATCCTGACGGACAGCGATGATGTCGACGTGGAGCGCACGCGCGCGTTGGTCCAGCTCGCACGCCCCATGGAGGTGACGTTTCATCGCGCGATCGATGTCACCCGCGATCTCGCAGAGGCGCTCGAAAGCATTGTGCGTACGGGTGCAGACAGGATTCTGACCTCAGGCGCCGAACCCAGCGCGATGGCCGGGCGCCACACAATCGAGAAGCTCGTGCGACTCGCGAACGGCCGCATCCGCATCATGGCCGGTGGAAACGTGCGGCCGCAGAACCTGGCAGAGATCGCAAAAGCCTCAGGAGCAGTTGAATATCATGCGGCGCTGCGTCATGCGGTGCCAGCCCTCCATCAGCAACAGCTCAAGCGCATTCATCTGGGCGATCCCCGCGTCGATTGTTCGCGAACCATCGTGCGTGCCGCCGACGTGCACAAGCTACGGCAGGTGCTCGATGCCGTTCCGGCCCTAAGCGTAACCCCGTCGCCGATCAAGCTGAATGCGGTCGACTAAAGTACAACAAGATCATGGCATCGAAGACCGAAAAACGCGGCAAGGAGATTCTGCGGCTGCTGTTGAGCCGAGGAAAGACATCGGTTGAGGAACTGACCGATCAGCTTGCTACCTCGCCCGCAAGCATTCGCCGCGATCTGGCGCGCCTCGAAGAGCAAGGCCTGGTGCATCGCACTCACGGCGGCGCTATGCTGGCCGGCAATACGTACGAGCCGTTCCGGTTCGATGCCGACTTTCAGGTCCGCAGCGAACGCTTCGCGCCAGAAAAACAACGCATCGCTCAGGCTGCCGTGGACCTGGTACGCGATGACGAAACCATCGGCTTCACGGCAGGGACCACGACTACACAAGTCGCTCGTCTCCTCCGTCTCCGCTCAGGACTGCGCATCATCACCAACGCCGTCAACATCGGCATGGAGCTCAGCGCCAATACGACTCTGGACACGTATCTGACGGGGGGCTGCATACGCTGGCCGGGTGCATTCTCGCTGGTGGGACCCGCTGCAATCGAATCACTGAATTTGCTCGTCGTGGATAAGCTCTTCCTCGGGGTCACAGGCATTCAGCTCGACTATGGCGTCACGGTCATCCAGCCGGATGAAGCAGCAGTTTGCCGCGCAATGAGCCGGCGCGCGAAGCAGGTCATCGTTGTCGCCGATTCGAGCAAGGTAGGCATGGTAAGTCCCGCGGTGATCTGTCCCGTACGCGAGATTCACACTCTTGTGACCGACGACGGTATATCCGACAAGGCGTCCCGCGCCTTCGAAGACTCCGGCGTGCACGTGATCGCCGTGTAAGCTGCCATCCGGCACACCAGCTAAACGCTCCTGGCGCAGCTAGACATCCTTCGCGCAGCGGAAGCCGATATGCGAGGTCGAGCTGTCCGGAGTATTCGAGCTTCGCGCCGCAACCCGGTAGCGATTGCAGTACGATCTGTGACACAGGAACGAGCCGCCCTTCATCACTCTCGCCTCTCCTGAGCAGGGCCCCGCCGGATTCGTCCTCGAACCTGTGACGTGAAAGTCGGTGCTGAACCAATCCGCGCACCACTCCCATGTATTCCCCGTGACTGAATGCAGGCCGAATCCATTCGGCGGAAACGCATCCACCGGACACGTGCCGGTGAAGCCATCGTCCCCAGTGTCGTGATCCGGAAACACTCC
>DASYBN010000296.1:0-3193 GCA_036500785.1 Acidobacteriaceae bacterium | reverse complement strand
CCCAAGTCTAACAGAATTTCCGCGGCGAAGGCCGGGGCCGCGGACTGGTCGAGAGCGCGGCGCTCAGCTCCTGGTCGACTTCTGCGGCATCGGTGTGGCCGGCGAAGGCTTGTTCATCCTGGTGGTGAGCGGAGTTGCAGGCGAGGGCTTCGCTGCCTTGGTTGCGAGCGGAGTTGCGGGCGAGGGTTTGCTCGCCTTTTTTGGCGCTGAGGATGGTTGTTTCGAGCCACCTGTTTTGGGCTTAGGCGCCGGCGACGGCGGCATGGGAGTTGCAGGCGAAGGCTTGCCGTGCGGTCCGCGTTTTACGGTGGGTGTATTGGTGGCCGGGGCTTGCGGTGTTGCCGTTCCAGTGGCAGCGGGGGGCTGTGCAGGCCTGTGCGAGCGCGGCCGATGCGGTGCGTGGGTTGTCGACCGCGCGCTGGATGGAGTTCCATAGGCCTGACCGTGTTGAGCGATCGAGCTCTCGTCGAAGGTGTGCGAAGCCGAGCCGTCGAAGTGTGCTCCCGGCGGAACGAGCGTGTTGCTCACGAAGCGTCCGGGCGTCGAACCGACGCGAAGCTCGATGCGCGAGCTGTCGATGCCCTTCTCGTTCACGAGATATTTGCGCGCGTTGAGAGCACGTCGTGCGGCGGCTTCAGGATGCTCGTTGGCGGCGGAGTTGCCCACCATCACGAGTTTCGCTGCGGCCTGCTGCTGCATCGTCAGCGCGATGTCGTCGAGGCAGCCCTTCGCCTCGTTGTCGACCCGCTCGGGACGACGGTGGTCGCGCTCGAAGCCGATATGGCAAAGGTCCTGAGTCTCGGCGACGACGGGCGTCGGCGGGACGGTGAGCGTGACCTGGGTGTTGGCCTGGGCGGATTGCCCGAGGTCGTCCACGACGTTACACGTCACGGTAATTGTGGTTGCGGGGAGTCCGGCGGTGGCGAGCTTCGCGGTCGGACCGTCGGCGGTCAGTTGCCCTGCGCTGGCGGTGTACGAGTAGGTGAGCGGACGGTTCTGCGGGCTGGTTCCACTGGTGCTGATGTCGATGGTCGTGCCGGCCGTGGCGGTGGACGGCGTGGCAGAGCAGGTGAGCGTGGGCGGTTCAAATGGCTTGATGGTGAAGGGCGTTCTGCACGACGCCTGCTGGGTCGCTTTCATGCCCTGCACGACGTGCGCGCTGACTTCGTACTCGCCGGGCGCGAGGCCGGTGGTATCGATGGTCGCCTGCGCCTGGTCCGGCTTCAGCTTGCCGCCGTTCGTCTTCCATGTATAGGCTGCGGGACGCTTGGGGTTGAAGTTGACGGAAGCTGCGGTAACGGTGATGACGTCGCCGGGATATCCGACTGCGGGATTGACGGTGCAGCCGACGTCCAGAGCCTTGGCAGCGGTGACCTCGCCAAGTTTGACGACGACGCCGCCGGAGAGCTTCAGCGCATCGATCTCACCGAAGCCGCCTTTGACTGCCTCGGGTAGCACGAGCGGACCGTACACCACCTGCGAATACTGCCAATCCGCCTGGATGATGCGCACGGCCACGTGGCGCTTGAAGAACGGCACGGTGTAGTCGAGGCCGGCACCGCCGGTGACGCCCCATCCCCACGTTAGAGGCTGGTCGACGGGACCGTTGTTGCGAACGCCGCCGCCGAGTGCGTGCACGAAGGGGATCCACGGACCGAAGGGAACACGAAAGACCGGACCGGCCTCCGCTGTGTAGACGAGTTGCGAGCAGCCTTCGCCAACGCAGTTGGGGTTGTAGACAGCGTGTTCGCGAACGCCGGAGAAGTAACCGCCCTCCATTGTCACGCCGATAAAGCGATTGAAGTATCCGGTGACGCTGATGGTTGTGTTCAGGTTGTCGACGTCGAAGTACTGCTTGAGTCCGACTCCGCTGTTGAGTGGGTGGAAGTAGCCGTATCCGCCGTAGATATCCACTCGTGAATCGGGGTATTCGGAGGCACTCTTCGTCGCCTGTCCGCCCATTGTGATGCTCGCGCCCAGTAGGCTCGCGGCGACTGCGAAGTGCGCAATCAGCCTACGGCGGAATGCGAGCATACGACGAACTCCTTGGGGCGCGAGGGACGAGCTGCGAAGCACGGGGAACTCTCCGGGCAGTGTACTGGAGCCATTCTTTCCTGTTGCAACGGAGTTTCACAGACCTCGCCCGATGTAGACAGTTGTGCAACGGGGGTGTAGTTGCCGCATCCCCAGAAAGGGCCTTACACTAGCACGCATCAAGGCGTAAGGCTCTGTGTGCGCGGAGGATCGGCGCTCAAGCGGATGCGTCATGCCGTGGGGTCTCCGCATCTAACGATCAGGTTTCGGGGAGCAGATGCGCGAACGCCGATTGATCGTCGACCAATGGCAAAAGGGTGATGTCGCGGCGGTTGTGACGCTGGTCAGCGCGGAAGGATCGAGTTATCGGCGAAGCGGCGCGCGGCTGCTGGTGAAGAGCGACGGCAGCAGCGTCGGCTCAATCTCGGGCGGGTGTCTGGAGGCGGAGGTCGCGCGAAAGGCTCGCTGGAAGGTGCGCAGCGGTGCTGTGCTGGAGCGGATTTCGACGGCGTTCGACGATACGGCGGAGATTCCGTATGGGCTCGGCTGCGGTGGAACGCTGAGTCTGCTGTTCGAGTCTACTGGTACTCCGGAAGCCAGGGCTCTGCTGACGGCGATGCGCGATTCGCTCCTCGGTCACCGTCGGCATGTGATTACGTGGATCGTTCCGCGCGGGAATCAGTTGCGGCGCACGGTGCTGGATGAGGCGGGCACGGTGCTGTTCGCCAGCGAGGGCGGCCCTGTCGATGGAGCCACTTTCGATGAGTGGCTCGAGCCTCCACAGCGGCTGCTGCTGTTGGGCGCAGGCGACGACGCGCAACCGATGGCGCGATTCGCCGATCTGCTGGGCTGGAACGTTCGAGTCTTCGACGGGCGCGCACAGCTGGCTCGAGCTGAGCGGTTTCCAACCGCAGAGGCCGTCGACGCGGGAGGTCAGTTCGGGGATGACACGCCGCGTCCGGATGATGCGGTTGTGATCATGACGCACAGTTACGAGCAGGACCGCGCGTGGCTGACTGCTACGCTGCCGTACCGGCCGCGGTATGTGGGGCTGCTGGGCTCGCGGCATCGGAGTTCGCTTCTTCTGAGCGAGACGGCGGCGGCGTTGGGCTGGGCGCTGGATGATGCGTGCTGGAATGTCTTCGCGCCTGTGGGGCTC
>DASYBN010000295.1:0-7072 GCA_036500785.1 Acidobacteriaceae bacterium | reverse complement strand
GCCGATATTCTTCGACAACTCCTGCAGCGCCGGAATATCCACGCACAGGTTCGGCGCTCCGTTCGCAAACGGAATGCCCTCCTTCAGCGCCGCCCACGCATACAGCATCGAGGGCGAAATATCCGGGTCGTCATTCACGAGACCCTTCTCGAACGCCTCGAGCGTCTGGTGAACCGCCTTCTGCTCCTTGTAGATCTCCGTCGATCCGCACCAGATCATCACCTGCCGCTCCGTGCCCGACTTCGCGCGGAACTCCGCAATGTCATTGCGAATCTGGTTGGCGAGATCGCATTTGTTCTTGCCCTTCTTCTGCGTCTTCGGCGTCAGCCGCTTCACCCACTCCTGATCGAACGCAGCCGGCATCGGCTCAATCGACTCGAGGAACGGACGCATCTGCTCAATCTGCTCGCGCTCGAGCACGGCAGCGGTCTTCGCGGCGTCGTACAAATTGCCGCCGAAGATGTCCCATCCCGTGAACACCAGGTCATCGAGCGGAGCCAGCGGAACGAAGTCCTTGACCAGCGGCGTGCGGTCCTGCGTGCGTTTGCCCAGGCGAATGGTGCCCATCTGCGTCAGCGAGCCGAACGGCTTCGCATACCCGCGCCGCACGGCCTCTACGCCGGCAATAAGCGTGGTCGCAACCGCGCCCATGCCCGGGATCATGATGCCAAGTTTTCCAGTGTGTGGCTTGATGCTCGCTGCGCCTGTCTGCGCGGCGTCATTGTTCGACATTTACTACCCTTCTCTCTATCGCAAAATCTTCCAGTAGTGGACAAATCAGTATCGCGCAACGCGAAAGCACGGTGCAACTTAGCTGCGCTGTTCCGAGTGCACGCGGTTCTTCCAGTGGGTCCAAACAAACCAGACAAAGCCAACTACCAGCACTACTTCCACACCGAGTTGGAAGTGATGAAACACCGCCTTGAAATGCGGATCGGTATCCCAGCGATTTCCCAGCTTCATGCCGATATACGCCAGCACAAAGCACCACGGCCACGATCCAATGAATGTGTAGATATGAAACCGCACCTGGTTCATCTTCGCGATCCCCGCCGGAAACGCAATGAACGTGCGCACAATCGGCAGCATGCGGCCAATCAACACTGCAATCGATCCGTAGCGGTTGAAGAACCGCTCCGCTAAATCGAGATCGCGCTTATTCAGCAGGATGTAGCGCCCATAACGCTCCACCATCGGCCTGCCGCCCGCCGCGCCCAGCCAGTACGCCGGAATCGACCCGATGTTCGAGGCAATCGATGCCACCGTCGCGACCAGCACCAGACCCGCCCAGTCATGTGCCAGCTTATAACCCGCGAACGGCATGATGACCTCCGACGGAATCGGAATGCACGCCGATTGCAATGCCATCAACAGGAAGACAATCGTGTACGCGGCGCCGAACGACAGGCCGGCAAGCAGTGCGGTGAACTTGTTGAGCATTCACTAGCAGTATAGCGGCCTCGCTTTGCTAGCATTGATCTATGTCCGAAGCAGCAACCGCCGTCGCTCCCGCCGCTCCCTCAACTCCCGCCAGCGAGCCGCAATCCGGGAGCCAGCCCGCGCGCGCGGCTCACGGCGGCGCGCCCGTCAAACGCCAGATCGTCTGCTTCAGCTTCTACAAAGTCTTGCCCGAGTGGCGTCGCCTCCCCGGCTCTGAACGCACCGCCCACAAGGCCGCCTTCGCCGCCGTCCTCGACCGCTGGAACAAGCCTGGCGAGTTCGTCTCCATCACCTACTCCACCATCGGCACGCGCGGCGACGTCGACTTCTGCGTCTGGACCATCGGCTACGCGATTGACGAGTTGAACCGCATGCGCAGCGAGCTCATGGCGACACCGCTCGGCGGCTACCTCGAAACGCCGCACAACTTCCTCGCCATGACCAAGCGCTCCGTCTACCAGATCGACCGCATCGACGAAAGCGAAGGCGAAGGCCGCGGCGCCATCCGTCCCGGCGGCCAGAAATACATCTTCATCTACCCCTTCTGGAAGACCCGCGCCTGGTACCTGCTCTCGCTCGAAGAGCGCAAGCGCCTCATGGACGAGCACATCCGCATCGGCCTCAAGTACCCGCGCGTGAAGCTCAACACCACCTACTCCTTCGGCCTTGACGACCAGGAGTTTGTCGTCGCCTTCGAAACCAACTTCCCCGAAGACTTCCTCGACCTCGTCCAGCAGCTCCGCGAGACCGAAATCTCCATGTACACCCTCAAGGACTACCCCATCTTCTCCTGCGTCCGCCTCAAGCCCCAGGAGATGCTCGACCGCCTCGGGTAGTCGCACGCCAAGCGACTACAACTTTGCGGCTTCGTCGGATTTAACCTTCGCCTCGGCTAAATTGCCAAGCGCATTCAACACCTGCGCACGTGTCTCGAGAATTGATTTGAGAACCTTCGTGTAAGCCTTCTTAATGCTCTCGCTCTGGACTGTAGCGACACCACCACGTTCGGCTTCCTCGGCTATGCTGAAATCTGCATCAGCGGCGCTCAAATCGTGTTTTTGCACCTCAACCAAAGCCCGCGCCGCATACGCATACATGATGCTTTGGCTGTCGTCGTTTCCGGACTTAACGAGTGCGACGGCCTTCTCCGCCTCTGCGAGCGCCTCATCAAGTTGATTGTTGTGGAGATAAGCCTTAGAGGCATCTATGTATGCCTTGCGTTGTTCCCAGGCAAATTGTCGCGACGGCAATGCATCTCCTGATTCTGCGAACTTTCCGCACAGCTTCGCCGACTCTGCGGGCTTGCTGCCCTGCCGCTGCGACATCGCGCACTCTAGTTGCGCGTGATAGTAGTTCTGCAACTGCGAGCTCTCTCCGTGCTTTGGTACGGGCGTCAGCTCCGTGTAAAAAACCTTCACGACCGCCGCCGCGAAGACGGGCTGGCCGTCCTTCGTGAACGGCGCAAAGGTCCACTCGCGCACCGAGTCCGTTGCCGTACCTATCAGCATTGGAGGCCCACTGAGGACTGTCGCTCCCACCACGCGTCCGGAGGGATCAATCTTCACCTGAATAGCAACCTCTCCGACCACGTGAGCCAGCTTTGCAATCGGCGCAATCCCCAGGTTTGGATGCTCCCGCAGGTGTTCCTGTGCAGCTTGGTCGTCAACGACAAGGGGAGAGAACGAAGTTTGTGCCGTCAGCGCCGGGACTAAGCAGAGCAAAAGAAAGAACGGAATCACGCGCATATTTGGCGTCAACCTTATTGGCCAGCTCGATACATGTCAATGAGAAGCTCGGCGGAGCCTCAATGCGTTTCCCATGTAGTCTGCGCTACGCTCTCTCCATGCCCGCCAAAGCCACAAAGAATGCTTTTGCAACCAAGCGCCCGGCAAAGAGACTCACCCCTCCGCAAACGCTCTCGCCTGCGCAACGCGAAGCCGCGATCAAGGGCGTGGCACCAGCGAAGGCGAAGAAGATCGCCGCCAGCGAGCCAATATCTCCAAAGCTCAAGCCCGGCAAGACCAAAAACCCCCTCGCCCCCGAGCGCATCACCGCCATCCTCGACGCCCTCCGCCAGACCTACCCCAACGTCGTCTGCGCGCTCAATCACCGCAACGCCTTCGAGCTCACCATCGCGACGATCCTCTCCGCGCAAACCACCGACGTCGGTGTCAACAAGGCCACGCCCGAGCTCTTCCGCCTCTACCCCACGCCCGAAGCCCTCGCGAAAGCCAACCCCACCGCCGTCGAGCAGCTCATCAAGTCCACCGGCTTCTTCCGCAACAAAGCCAAAAGCATCATTGGCGCCGCGCGCGTGCTCGTCGACAAATTCCACGGCAAGGTCCCTGAAACCATGGACGAGATGCTCGAGCTCCCCGGCGTCGCCCGCAAAACCGCAAACGTCGTCCTCGGCTCCTGGTACGGCATCCCGTCGGGCGTAGTCGTCGACACCCACGTGCTACGCCTCTCGCGCCGTCTCGAACTCACCACCAACACCGACCCCGTCAAGGTCGAGCAGGACCTCGAAAAAGTCATCCCCAAAGACCGCTGGATCCAGTTCTCCCACGAGCTCATCCACCACGGACGCCAGGTCTGCATCGCGCGCAACCCCCGCTGCCCCGACTGCACGCTCGAGCACCTCTGCAACTCCAGTGACAAGACCTGGAGCTCGCGCTGACGAGCCTCCCTAAGCCGCCCGGGCCCAACTTCGACCGCGCCGCGCCCATCTACCAGGCCGCCGAGTACCTCAGCCTTGGCCCACTCCTCCAGCGCACGCGCACCGCACTCCTCAATCAGCTCAGCAACCCGCATCACGCCCTCGTCCTGGGCGACGGCGACGGCCGCTTCCTCGAACAACTCCTGCTGCGCTATCCCGCCTGCAAGACCGTCGCTGTCGACACCAGCGCGGCGATGCTCACGCGTCTCCGCCACCGTGTCCTTTGCTCCGTCCCCAATGCAGCCGCTCGCCTCAGCACCCTGCAGCTCTCCGCGCTCGAACTCGACCCCGAAGCCCTGAGCCCACAGCCCGACCTCATCGTCACGCACTTCTTCCTCGACTGCCTCACGCAGCCCGAAGTCGACGCCCTCACCAGTCGCCTCGCTACCCAGCTCGCCCCCGGCGCCGCATGGCTGCTCAGCGACTTCGCCATTCCCCAGCGCCCACTGCTTCGCCCGCTCGGCCGCCTCTACATCCGCTCGCTTTATCTGGCCTTCCGCGTCCTCACCGGCCTGCGCGTCACCCGCCTGCCGGACGCGCATTCCGCCCTCCGCCGCGCCGGCCTCCGCCGCATCGCCCGCCGCACCTTCCTCTTCGGTCTTCTCTACACCGAGCTCTGGCAGCGCGAGTAGACTTTCCACAGAGCATCGGGCGCAACCCCCTCACGGTTCGCGACCATCCACCACCTATGGACTCCACGCAGCCGTTGCGGTTTCCGTTCGATGATCCCGCTCGCGATCCCCAACCGGACCCCGAGCCGCCCGTTCCGCCGCTGCCGGAGCCCGACCCCGGCGTCTTTCACCACGATCCATCTGCCGCCCCCACTCAACAGGCCATAACGCAAGACAAAGACCCCGCATGAATCTGTTCGTCCTTCGCCACGCCAGCGCCGGCACCCGCCGCACAAATCCAGCCCTCGACGTCAAGCGTCCCCTAGACAAGGACGGCAAGCGCCACTGCCTGCACCTCGCGCACGTCCTCAACGCGCTTCCAGTTCACTTCGACCTCATTGTCTCCAGCCGGCTCAAGCGGAGCCTTCAGACCGCGCAGCTCGTCGGCACCGAGACCGGATACGAGACGCCGATCCTCATCTCCGACGCGCTTGCACCCAACGCCACCTTCGCGCAGTTCCAGCGCCTGCTGCACGAGTGCTCTGCCTACGAGAACGTGTTGGTCGTCGGCCACAACCCAAACATCACGTCGTTCCTCGTTCATCTGCTCATCGGCAATGGTTACGACAGCGCCCGCGGCCAGGGCGTCCGTCAGCCTACGCGCATCCGCCTGCGCAAAGGCTCGCTCGCTCGCGTGAGCATGCAGCGCGGCCCCGCGACGCTGCAGTGGCTGCTCGATCCACGCATAGTCAAGGCGCTCTACGCCACGTCAACAAAGAGCTCGCGCCGGAAGACCTCGCGGAAGTAAGGCGCCTCTTTCTTCAGCGACCAAAGCTCCAGCTCCGCCGCGCCGCGTGTGGGAATCAGCTCCATGATCACGCGCTTCGGATACACCCGCGTGCGCACCCGTACCGACGCCGATCCGCCGCGATCCTGATTCAAGGTCTGCGCCAGCCGCAGCAGCACAACTGCACGGATCACATTCGCATGCTCCTCCATCGGTACCGTGCGCATCACGCGGTCCATCGGGTCGGGCCGCGTCTTTCCAAGGTAGCGGGCGATCGCCGCCACAATCGCGCGCTGTTGAGGCGAAAATCCGAAAATTTCCGAGTTCGCCACGATGTACTGCGTGTGCCGGTACCGTCCCTGGTGATTCATGTACTTCCCGACGCCCTGCATCATCGCAGCCGCCCGCAGCCATAGCCTGTATTCCTCCGGCAGCTCATGCACTCGCTCCAGCTGATCGAACAGCTGCGCTGCCTGCTCGCTGTGGGCCGTCGCCTTCTTCAAGTCCACGCCGTAGTGCCGCGACAGCTGCTGCACGCCCTCCCAGCGCTCCGCCTCCATGGTGCGGTGCACACTCGCGCGCGTGTCGGTCTCCGCGAGCATCTGCGCCAGCATCCCATCGCGCAATCCCAGGCGCGAGTAGCGAAAGCCCTTCAGCCCCATTCGCTCCAGCAGCGCGGCATACACCTGCGCTCCGCCGCAGATGATCTCCGACCTTCGCGGCCCGATGCCCGGCATCGCCGCGCGTTGCGCGTTGTTCATCTTCAGCAGCTTGTCCGCCATCCGGCGCACTGCGGAGGTGCTCGTCATCAGCGAGGCATCCTTCGCCACACGCACACGCTTGCCACGGCCCTTCGTCGGCGCGCGCTCGATCACATCTTCTGCTGGCAGAGAATGCGTTGACTCCGCCAGCGCCGCCGCCGTTCCCGATGTCGCAATCACCAGCCCGATGCGCGGGTGTCCCAGCTTGCGTTCCGTGCGTCGCAGCTCGCGGTCGATGAACTTCCTGAGCCGCGCCACATCTTCCTTGCCCGGCGGATCGCTGCGTAGAAATTCCTGCTGCAGCCGCACCGCACCCAGCGGCAGGCTCACCATCTCCTGAATGCGCCCGTTGTCGGAGACCGTCACCTCGCAGCTTCCACCGCCAAGATCGATCAGCAGACATCTGCCGCGCGCGCCCGGCTCAAATGTCGTCACACCAAGATGAATCAGGCGGCCCTCCTCGAGTCCCGAGATCACCTCCACAGTCCATCCCGTCGCCGATTTCACCCACGCACGAAACGCCTCCGAGTTGCGCGCATCCCGCATCGCACTCGTCGCCACCACGCGCACGCGGTCGGCCACATGCGTCTGCGCGGCCTTATGAAATCGCTTCAGCGCCTTGATCGTCGCCGCCATCGCCTCGGGCGAGATCATCCCCGTATCAAAAACGCTTTCGCCCAGCCGCGTTACCTCGCGGTCTTCGTATAGCGTCTTAAGTCTGTGCTGCTCAACCGTCGCAATCGCAAGCCGGCACGAG
>DASYBN010000294.1:0-7584 GCA_036500785.1 Acidobacteriaceae bacterium | reverse complement strand
AAAAGTCCAGATCGCGCAGCAGAGCAGGAACGAGAACCAATCCTTCTACCAACTCGACTTTGTACAAGACCCCGCAGGTCCTCGCTTAAATCGTTTCCCAGGTTTCAGCGGATTTGCTGGCGCTTACCGGCTTGGACTTCATCACATCGCAGAAGGAACCGACCATCTTCTCTTCCTGCTCGTTCTGCTCCTGCCCGCGCCGTTGCTGGCCCTCCGCGGCCGCTGGAGCCGACCCGCTTCAGTAAGAAACAGCCTGGTGCACATTCTCGGTATCGTCACCGCATTTTCGCTCGGCCACTCACTTACTCTCGCCCTCGCAGCATTCGGCATCCTTCAACTACCCAGCCGTCCCGTCGAGCTTCTTATCGCGGTCTCTATCCTTATCTCGGCTCTTCACGCCATTCGTCCGATGTTTCCTGGGCGTGAAGCGGCTATCGCGGCCTTTTTCGGGCTGATCCATGGGCTCGCGTTTGCGTCAGCACTTAACGACTTGGGCGTGAGTAGCTGGTATAGGCTCATCAGCCTCCTCGGCTTTAATCTCGGCATCGAGTCCATGCAACTCGCAGTCGTTGCTGCCGTTCTGCCGTCCCTCATAGTCCTCAGCCGATCGCCGGTGTACGGTGTTGTCCGAATAGCTGGCGCACTCCTCGCGGGCGTAGCCGCGGGCGCATGGATCATCCAGCGTTCCTTCGAAACACCGAACCCCATCGACGAGCTTGTGACAAAGGTCGCCCACCATGGGCCTTTGATCGCCTTTTGCTTGTTCCTGCTCGGTCTGGGATCACTTCTTCCGCGCGCCGCTGAAGCCCTCGGCCTGCGCCTCTCCGCGACACCCAACAAAGCCGCCTGAGAGGCCGGAGTCAGCCGCTGCCATATGTTCGCTAGCCTCGCAGCCGTCTATCTTGCGACTCTGAAATCCAGAATCGCCACCGTGGTGACTGCGATCGGCTTGCCGTTATCCAGCAGCGGGCTATAGCGCCAACGCTGCACCGCCTCTTCCGCGGCGTCGCGGAGCAGTGGCGGTCCACTCACGGCACGCGCGTAGATCACCTTGCCATCCGGATCCACTACCGCGTGCACCGTCACCTGCCCATGCACGCGAGCCGCCGCAGCAGCAGCCGGATATGCAGGTGGCGGGCTGAAGATCACATTCGCCGCCGTGGTACCCGCCGCCCCCTGACTCACAAAGCTCTTCGTCGCAGCCGTGGCTGGCGCGCCCTCGGCCGAGTCTCCCGAACCCGCAGCCGCACGCGATGACGCCGTCACGACCTGCTTCACCACCGTGACGGGCATTGCGGAACTCTTTCCGGACGTCACAGGCGGCGGTGCAGCCGGTGGCGGTGTAGATCGACCCTCAAGCGGCGGCGGTGCCTGCACGGCGGTTTGATCGCCGCGCGCCGCGGCTGTTTGCACGGTTCCTACCGGTGCCTCTGTGATGCCTTCTCCGGCTCCGCGATTGGGCCGCTGCGCAGCCACATTCCCCATTCCGGCAGTGCTCGCCATGGGTCCATTCGGCGCAACAGAGCCAGCCGTCTCTGGACCGCTCGAAAAACCTGCTGCACGCGCCGCGACGTGTGTCTCCGCTGCAGAGACCACGCGGTGCAGCGCAAATCCTAGCCCGAGACCGACCAGCATACAGACGAGGCCGACCACCCAAGCCGGGTTACGCCTCCACCCCGGCGTCTCCCGCTCGGCGTGCGCCGCAAACAATTCCGAAGTACGTGAAGACGGCAGCACCAGATCACCTGCTTCACCGCTCTGCACCGCGGCGACAGTTCCGGATTCCTCCGGGAGCACCGGCTGCTCGCCGATCGATTCCGCGGTGGGCCCGATGCTCGGCTTCGCCGGCTCAGCCTTTGCCTCCACCGGTGCCGACTGCCGAATCTCTGGCGCAGCCGAATCACTCCCCTCGTCCCCATCCACCCGGAAGATCGCGCGTCGTGACTGCTGAACAAACCGCAGCAGGGCGCGGATCTCTGCGTCGTCGGATCCGCTCTTCAGATCGGCCTTCGTCCCGGCCGCCGCCGCGACGAGGATGGCCAGGAGGTCCTCATATCCGACCCGCTCCCGCTCGCGGTACAGCGTTGCTCGCAAGAGCGACCCCACGTCCGCCCTGAACCGCGCATCGGCCTCCAGCCGGGTCGCAAGCTGCGGAATGGCGTCGGGCGAGGGCACCACCAGATTCTGCTTGAGCAGAAACTCCTGCAATTCCTGCACATAGGCCGGAAAGCGGATTGATATCTCCGTGAGTTGAGAAGCCAGATACACTTCCGGTCCAACCTTCAGTTGCCGCCTGGGAGCGGCTGGGGGATCCCCGTGTTGGTCGTCGGGGCGCTGATGTTTAAGACGGATCGAACTGCCTGATGTTACCCCCGACCTGGTTGCCGGAAACTACCACAATGTGACAAAAACCCTCCGTAATTAGCTCCTCAAACGGGGGTGTCACCGGCACCCGATCCGAAATTCCTGATTCGGTAGATTTTCTGCCCCAGATCTCTGGATGGATATACCGCGAGCTTCTCCTCTCGGCCGATTTTCTTCGGAGTGCTACACTCGTGCGGTCTTCCGATCCCCCAAGCTCAACCCCACGGATGCGGCCTTACGCTCACACCCGGAGATCTTTCCTCGGCGCCGCGACATCGGCGGCGGTCGGCCTCACTCTGCGTCCCGGACTTAGCCGATCCCGGACCGACCTCACCTCGCTCACGCTGAAAGAAGCCTCCGATCTGCTGCAGGCCGGCAAAGTCTCTTCCGTCGAGCTCACCCAGGCTTGCCTGAACAGAATTGCCGCGGCAAATCCCCGGCTCAACGCGTTTATCACCATCACCGGCCCGCAGGCTCTCGAGGCGGCGCGGCAGATGGACCGCGAGCAGGCGCAAGGCAAACGGCGCGGCCCGCTCCACGGCGTGCCTATCGCCATCAAGGACAACATCGACACCGCCGGGGTCCGAACCACCGCAGCCAGCGGCGTGTTCAAGGACCGCATCCCTTCAGAGGACGCCGAGGTCGTGCGCCGGCTCAAGCTCGCCGGTGCTGTCTCGCTCGGCAAACTCAACCTGCACGAGTTCGCCGACGGGGGCACCTCCGACGTCAGCTACTTCGGCGCCGTCCACAATCCATGGGCGCTTGATCACATCCCCGGCGGCTCCTCCGGTGGCTCCGCCGCCGCAACCGCCGCGGATCTCTGCTTCGGAACGCTCGGCACGGACACCCTCGGCTCCATCCGCATGCCCTCGTCCTATTGCGGTGTCGTCGGGCTAAAACCCACCTATGGACGGGTCAGCCTGCGGGGCGTCGTCCCACTCTCGTGGACGCTGGACCACCTTGGCCCGATCACCCGCGCCGTCGAAGACGCCGCCATCATGCTCAACGTGCTCGCCGGGTACGATCCGTTCGATCCCACCACCGTGAACGTGGCCGTCCCCGACTACACTCTCGCGCTCCGCGCACCTACCTCAACCCTGCGCCTCGGCGTTCCGCGTACGCCTTTCTTCGACGCACTCGATCCCGAGGTAGCGGCCGCAGTCGAGGCCGCAATCGGCGTGCTGCGCTCGCTCGTCGCCAGCGTTCAAGACACGCAGCTTCCCGCTATCCCGCCCTTCGGCCCCATCATCGGCACGGAGTCCTACGCGTACCACGCCAAATGGCTCGCCGACTCGCCCGGTCTCTATCAGCCCTTCACGCGCGACCGGCTCCTCAGCGGCGCAAACATTCCCGCCGCCACCTACGCCGATGCGCTCCGCCAAACCTATCTCGCTCGCCGCGACATCGTCCGCGCCTTCTCAAAGGTCGACCTCCTTATCACCCCCACGATGCGGCGGACCGCCGAGCTCCTAAGCGAAAGCAAGACCTTTGATCCGCTCGGAGTGCGTAATACGTCACCCTTCGACGTCTTTGGCCTGCCATCCATCACTGTGCCGTGCGGCTTCTCGCGTTCCGGACTCCCTATCGGCCTTCAGATCAGCGGCGCTACGTTCGGCGAATCGACGGTGATCGCGCTCGCTCACGCGTACGAACGCGCTACTGCGTGGCACACGATCCATCCGAAGCCGGCCTTCATGGAATAGTGCGAAGCGCGGTCGGCGAGTATCTTAAATGCAATGTGTTCCCGGTTCTCTCGTCTCTCCAGAAGCGTCGTTCTGACCGTCATCTGCGCTCTCGCTTCATTCGCCGTCGCGCAATCCGCTCCGCCGAGCATCCACAAATCCCCCACGCCGCCGGCACTCACGCCACTGACGCTCGCGATCGGCGGCCGCCTCCAGACAAAGCCCACCGACACCCGGACGTTTGGCGGCAAGAACTACATCTACCAATGGCCCGGAACCTACTTCCGCGCGGCATTCGCCGGCAGCAGCGTCTATCTCCGCATCCTCCAAGGCGACCAGATTCTTCACATCGTCGTGGACGACAGCCCCGCTGCGCTGCTCACCAAACCCGTCCCGGGTGTCTACGAGATCGAGGGCCTTGCCAACACCCACCACACCATCACGGTCTTCGTCGCCACCGAGAGCCAGGCCGCTCCCAACACCTTCGGCGGCCTCGCTATCCCGAAGAACGAAACTGCGCTTCCAGCCCCACCCCGCGATCGCCAGATCGAGTTCATCGGGGACTCGCACACGGTCGGCTACGGCAATCTCTCGCCGACGCACGCCTGCACCGATGCGCAGGTCTGGTCCGACACCGACAACACCCAGGCCTTCGGTCCGCTCACGGCTCGACACTACATCGCCGACTACCAGATCAACGCGATCTCCGGTCGCGGCGTTGTGCGCAACTACAACGGCGGTAAAGCCGACACCCTGCCGCAGGCCTATCCCTACGTGCTTTTCGACAAGAAGCAGATCTACGCGGACGCGAGCTGGCATCCGCAGGTGATCGTCGTCGCGCTCGGGACGAACGACTTCTCCACTCCGCTCAACGCCGGCGAGCGCTGGAAGACCAAGGCCGATCTGCACGCCGACGTCGAAGTCACGTATCTCCACTTCCTCCAGCAGCTTCGCGCGAAGAATCCCGCCGCGCTCCTCATCGTCTGGGCCACCGACATGGAACAAGGTGAGATCGAATCCGAGGCGAAGAAGGTCGTCGACGAGATGAAGCAGCATGGCGATCAGCACATCGCCTTCCTGCCAATCGATCACCTCGGTTTCACGGCTTGCAACTCCCACCCCTCGCTTGCAGACGAGCAGACCATCTCCCGCAAACTCATCGACGTGATCGAATCAAATCAGGTGTGGCAGACGCCCTGAAGGGCATGCATTTTCGACTGCGCCGTCCGCCTCACTCCAGCGCGGTCTCGAAGTCGCCATTCACCAGACGCCGCAGCGCCTGCTGCTCCGCTTTGCGGCGCGTGATCTCTTCGCGCACCATCCTCGCCGCCTCTTCATCCAGGTCCGCCTGCACCTGCTCCAGAAGCTGCAACAGCTCCTCGCTCTGCGATACCGCCTTCCACATCGCGCGCTCCACGACGCCGCTCTTCTCCGAAACCATCGTCTTGAGCCCAAACCTGTGGCCCACGTGGCAGCGAAACTCCTTCACCCGTCCCATCGTGTGCAGCGTCATCGCTCCGCCGCACTCCGGGCAAGCCTGCATGGTGCGGTGTTCGGATCGGCTATCCGCCTGCTGTGCTCTGGATTCCGTCCGGTCGCCGATCGTCAGCCTCCTCAGCAGCGGCGGGATCTCCGCGAGGCGCAGAATGTACTGAACATTCAAGCCGAGGATCGCGCTCTCCGGCATCGAGCGGAACGCTGCCTCATCCGGGTCCTGAACGACCGTCACGCCGCCGTGCTGCTGAATCTCCCACAGTCCCGCCGATCCATCGTCCAGCAGCCCGGTCAGCAACACGCCCGCAACCCGCTCACCGTGCGACATTGCCGCCGAGCGGAACATCGTGTTGATGCAGGGCCGGTGCAGGTTCTCCTTCGGCCCATGCCCCACATGCACTGTTTTCGGGCTCACGATCAGGTGGTAGTCCGGCGGCGCTACATAGATCCGGCCCATCTCAATGGGGGTCTCTTCCCACGGATGGGCCGCCGGCAATGGGCCGGCCCGGTTCAGCAGGTCCGGAAGAACTCCTTCACTGCGTGGGTACAGGTGAATCGTGATGAAGACCGCTGCTTCCAGATCCCGCGGCAATCCCGCTACAAGCCTCTGAATCGCCTCGAATCCCCCAGCCGAGGCACCAATCACAATAATGTCGCGAGCAATCATGCCCCGGTTGGATGGCCTCCGCGGCGGATTCGTACGCTCATTCTGAGAAGTTGTTTATGCTACGTCGAAGCCCAGCTCTTCCAGTCGTCTCTTCAGCTCCGCAAGCCTTCGCATAAATTCATCCTTCTGCGGGTTTATCATCACCACCCGTGGCTGCATGCGCTGAATCGTCTTGTACGCGACGTGCGCGTGATTGCGATTCCGCTCACGCGTCTCTCCCGATGCCGTCGTGTTCGCCACCTCGAGAAACGTGAAGGCTGTATCCAGCTCGGTGGTGAGAAACTCAGCCCCGATCCTGTTGGATTCCTTCTGCAACCGGGTGAACGATTTCATCTCCGCATGGTACGCCCGGCCACCGCCAACGCGAGTTCCTGTCCAGGAGTATCCTGAGGGCTCTCCCAGGGCGGGACCCATGGCGCACAAAAAGCAACTCCCGGGCGAGCCGGATTCCGATCACGAATCCCAATCGAGCTCCGGTATCGCTGAAGTAGCGGACCAACAACAGCTCGCGCCACTCGATGAAGTCTTCCCCGCCGATCCCGCTGTTCCCTCGCTCTCGGTCGAGCTGACCGACCAGGAGAACCAACGCCCCACTCTTCCTTATCCCGTTGTCGGCTTTGGAGCATCCGCCGGTGGCCTCACCGCGTTTCGCGAGATCCTCGAAAGACTCGACCCCGAAACCGGCATGGCGTTTGTTCTCGTAACGCACCTCTCGCTCGATCACAAAAGTTATCTCACTGAGATCCTCGAGCGCTACACGCACATCCCCGTGGAGCCAGTTGTCGACGGGCAAAAGCCGGAACCCAATCATCTGTACGTCCTGCAACCGGAGCAACGTCTTCAGCTTCGCGGCGGCGTCTTTCACGTCGAAGAGCGAACTTCCGGTCGCGGTCCGCTCGTCATCGATACGTTTTTCCGTTCGCTCGCGGCCGAGCAGAAGAACCACGCCATCGGCGTCGTCCTCTCCGGCGCAGACTCCGACGGAACCTATGGTCTGAAGGCGATCAAGGCGGAGGGCGGCATCGCTCTGGTGCAGAGTCCCGGCACAGCCGTGCAACCCGGTATGCCGCGCAGCTCCATCGCCGGTGACCACGTCGACCTGGTCGTTCCGCCCGCTGAGCTCGCCGTCGAGCTTGGCCGTCTCGCCGCGCAGTTCTGCCGCCCGGAGGTGCGCTCGCTCGAGCAAGGCGTCGCTCCTGCCCTCGACGAGCAGTCCTTCCAGCGCATCCTGCAGCTTGTCCGGAACGTGTCTGGTCTCGAACTCCGCCAGTACAAGCCCGAGACCCTCCGCCGCCGCATGGCTCGCCGCCTTGTGCTGCTTCGCAAGGACACGTTGGCCGACTACTACAGGTTCCTGCAGTCTCATCCCGACGAGGT
>DASYBN010000293.1:0-1822 GCA_036500785.1 Acidobacteriaceae bacterium | reverse complement strand
ATGGTTCATCACGCCGGCCACCCGGATGAACCCCAACCTGGAGTATGCGCAGGGCGTCCACGGAGTTTCTACGGGAAGGAACTACGGCATCATCGACACGCTGCACCTGGTGGAGGTCGCGCGGGCGGCAAGCATCGTTGCTCCAGAAGCGCTAAGCTCGCCGGAGCGCGCAGGCCTGATGGGCTGGTTCAGCGATTACCTCCACTGGTTGAAGACGAGCCAGAAAGGCATCAAGGAGCGCGACACCCTCAATAATCATGCGATCTGCTGGGCGTTGCAGGCGGCCGAGTTCGCGCGGCTGATCGGCGATCAGGAAACAAGAGCGGAGATCCGGCAGCAGTGGACCGTCTTCGTACCCAACCAGATGGCCGTGAATGGCAGCTTTCCGAAAGAGCTCGCGCGCACCAAGCCTTATAGCTACTCGATCTTTAACTTCGACGTGAGCGTTATGCTCTGCCAGTCCTTGCTGGATGCTGGCGAGGATCGCGATCTGTACGACTTCCAGCTTCCTGATGGACGCGGTATCTGCAGAGCGGCGGAGTTTCTGTTCCCCTATCTCGCCGACAAAGGAAAGTGGCCGTATCCGAAGGACGTCGAGCACTTCGATGCGCTTCCGGTGCGCTCGCCGGGGCTGCTGTTTACGGGGCTCTCGTGCCACAAACCGGACTACCTCGCTGTCTGGAAGCGGCTGAACCCAGACCCGACGGACCCCGAGATCATCCGGAATTATCCGGTGAGACAGCCGCTGCTTTGGTTTCCGAAGCAGGCGCGAAGCTAACGACGAGGAGAGCGGTTGGTGCAGGTCACTCGACGGTCATTCGTGCTGGGCGGGACAGCAGTGCTTACGGCTCTCGGCCGCGCCACGCCTCTGCTCGCATCCGTCCTCGAGGACGCGCAATCTCGCGCAGCCCTGCCCGATCAGCGCCTCGAAGAAGGCTGGGAGTTCTACAAAGGCCCGCTCGACCCGCGCTTCCAGATCTGGTACAGCCAGGAGCTGGTGACCTGGGAGCCGATGACAGTACCGCATTGCTTCAACGCGTACGACGGCTGCGATCCTGACGTGCCCGCATACCGCGGTCCGGGTTGGTACCGCCGCAAGCTCAAGGTCGCGAACCCGTACACCAACGGGCGAACTCTGCTGCACTTCGAGGGCGCGGGACAGCGTGCTGAGGTCTACGTTGGAAACACTCTCGTCGCGAGCCACAGCGGCGGCTACGACGAGTTCAATGTGGACATCACCGAACCGTGTCGCGCGCTGAAGCCGGGGGATGAGCTCGCGCTGGCCGTGCTTTGCGACAACGGGCGCGACATCGAGCGGATGCCCTCGGACCTGAGCGATTTCACGCTCTACGGAGGGCTCTACCGCCACGTTCACCTGGTTTATCTACCTCAGATATCATTCGAAGCCGTACATGCCCACGTCGACTTCGAGCCCGGCAGAGGCGCCACGATCGTGATCACGGCTCGCCTGCACGCGCCGGAAGCTAACGCCAAGGACGTAGAGCTGCAGATCGGCGTCGAAGATCCTCAAGGCCATTCTGTGTTCCAGTCAACGCTGAAGCGCGCGATTTGGACGGGCGAAGCTGCCGTTGCGAAGTTCGAGATCGCCAGCCCCATGCTCTGGTCTCCGTCCACGCCGAACCTTTACCGCTGTACCGTCTCGGCCACTGCTGCAGGAGACGCGGCAAGCGTCTCTCACCGCTTCGGCGTGCGTCACGCGCAGTTTGAGACGCACGGGCCGTTTCTGTTGAATGGTCAGCGCCTGCTGATCCGCGGCACGCATCGTCACGAGGACCACGCCGGCTACGCCGCGGCAATGCCG
>DASYBN010000292.1:0-6410 GCA_036500785.1 Acidobacteriaceae bacterium | reverse complement strand
GCAATCGGCGCTCTGCTGTTCGGCCGTGTCGCGGATATGCTCGGCCGAAAACGAATCTACGGTGTCGAGGTGCTCGTGCTTGCGGCGGGCGCGATTGGCTGCGCGCTTTCGCCGAACATCTGGTGGCTGATCGGCCTGCGCTTCATTCTCGGCATCGGCATTGGCGGCGACTATCCGGTTTCCGCCACGATTATGGCGGAGTATGCCGGCAAAGCATCGCGCGGCATGCTGGTGACGCTGGTGTTTGCGATGCAGGCCGCGGGGCTGATTCTCGGGCCGCTGTTTGCGTCGGCGCTGCTTGCCACCAACATGTCTCACGATCTCATCTGGCGCATCCTGGTGGGCTTCGGCGCTGTGCCCGCGCTGGCGGTCTACTGGTCGCGCCGACACCTCAAGGAGACGCCGCGCTTCCTTGCCGCTGCCGCGAAAGAAGAAGACAAGGATGGCCGCTTGGTAAACGCGAAGCACTTCGATCGCGGGCAACACTCGGTCTCGTTCTGGGACGGTTTTCACCGGCTGGCGAATGACAACCGTCTGCTGATGCGGCTCATTGGAGCGAGTGCCGCGTGGTTTCTGATGGATGCGGCATACTACGGGAACACGGTGTCGAGTCCGCTGGTGCTGTCGGCCTTGCACAGCGATCGCACCCTGCTCCAGAAGACGCTGACGCAGTTGGGCGTGTTTGCCGTCTTCGCAGCGCCTGGGTACGCCGTCGCCGCGGTCACGATGGACCGGCTGGGACGCAAGACAATTCAGGTGCTCGGGTTCGCGATGATGGCCGTGACGTTCGCGCTGCTCGCGTTCATTCCGAATCTCGAGAAGATGACCATGCCATTCTTGCTGATCTATGGGTTGAGCTTCTTCTTCACCGAGTTTGGACCAAACGCCACGACCTTCGTGTATCCGTCGGAGATCTTTCCAGTGCGCGTGCGCACGACCGGACACGGCATCGCGGCGGCCATGGGAAAGCTGGGCGGGTTCCTGGGCGTGTTCGTGTTCCCGTTCCTGATGCACTGGAAGGGGCTGCTTGGTGCGGAGTCAGCCGCTGCGATTGCAAGTGTGCTCGGCCTCATCGTTACTGCGACAATGCTGCCGGAGACCAAGGGCAAGAGCCTCGAGGAGATCGAGAAGGAATCAGTTTCACCGGCGGAGAAGATGGCGGCATAAGCGGTTCAGAAGCCCTAATTCCCCGCCAGCTCGCGGGCGCGTTCGGTCGCACGCTTGACTGCCTTGATGAGCGTCACGCGCAGGCCACCCTCTTCGAGCTCGAGGATGCCATCGACGGTGCACCCCGCCGGTGTGGTGACCTCGTCCTTCAGGAGCGCCGGATGCGATCCGGTTTCAAGCACCATCTTCGCCGCGCCGTAGGCGGTCTGCGCGGCAAGCTGAGTGGCGATCTCGCGCGGCAGCCCCACGTTTACACCGGCTTCGGCCAGCGATTCGATAATGATGTAAAGAAACGCGGGACCGGAGCCGGAGAGTCCGGTGACAGCGTCCATGTGGCGTTCATCGACCACGACGGTGCGGCCGACGGTTGCGAAGATTTTCTGTGCGAGCGCGAGCTGCTCGTCCTTGACGAAGCGCCCGCGGCACAGCGCTGTGATCCCGGCGCCAAGCATCGCCGGCGTGTTGGGCATGGCGCGAATCACCGCAGCCGACCCGCCGACGAACTCCTCGATGGGTCCGGTCTTGACGGATGCGGCGATCGAAATCACCAGCGCGCCCGGCTTGATCTGCGAGCGAATCTCCTGGACGAGTTGCAGGACCTGCGTCGGCTTCACCGCGAGCAGAACGATGTCGGCTCCTTCAACAGCACTGCGGCTGTCCGTTGTGACGGTGAGACCGAGTTGCTCAGTGAGCGCTTTCGCGCGAGCTTCGTGTGCGACGGTCGCGGCTATCTGGTCGACGGTGAACAAGCCGCTGCGCAGAAAGGCCTGCAGCAGAATGCCGCCCATTTTCCCGGCGCCCAGCAGTGCGATGCGAAGTCCTGAGGTAACGCGCTGCTCTGGTTCGTTGGAGTCTTTCGATGGATCGGAGCTCATGCTCCCGAAGGTATCAGAGCGGCGGTCCGATAGGAGGCTAGCTCGCGAGTAGCGCCAGTGGACTCGCGCCGCCCGCAACCGAAGCAGCATCGAGCATGCGGTAGAGCGTCGAGCGGCTGATGCCCAGGACCTCTGCCGCGCGCAGCTTGTTTCCGTTGCAGCCAATCAGCACGGCGCGAACGTGCTCTTGAACGACATGGTCGAGTGGCACCATGCGAATGGGGGCGTCTTCAGGTTCAGCGTCGGCGCGGCGCTCCGCGATCGCCTCGTGCAGATCGGCGCTGGTGAGCGGGCCCTCGCGGTGCTCGAGCAGCCAGGCGACGACGCCGCATAGCTGGTCCAGGTTGCCGGGCCAGCTGTACTCGGTTGCCGCGGTAAGGAGCCCGGGGTCAAGCTGGGGAATCTCGCAGCCCTGACGCGTGGCCTCGGCCTGCAGGAACTGGTGCGTGAGCAGGGGAATGTCCTGCACGCGCTCGCGCAGCGAGGGAACCTGCAGGCGCAGTGAGCCGATGTTGGCGAAGAGCTCGGTGTTGAAAGTCCCCGCGCTTACAAGAGGGCGAAGATCGACGTTGGTCGTGGCGATGACTGCAATGCGGCGGTGACGGCGCAGCTTCAAAAGGCGCAGCAGCACCTGCTGACTTGAAGAGGAGAGGCGATCGAGGTCAGTGAGGAACAAGGTGCCGCGGTTCGAGCTGCCGAAGAGGGAACTGGTATGGCGCAACTGGCGGTCTGCGTCGACAGCGCGGACGCGCACCAGCGGTGTGCCCGCGAGTGGCGAGAGATCGTGCAGGGCCTGGGCGACGGCGTCTGCGCCGGAGCCGGCTTCGCCGGTCAGCAGCGCGGTGCGGAAGTGCGGAGCCAAGAGGCGTATCTGCGCCCAGAGCCGGCTCATTGCCGGACTCGGCCCGATGAGCCGCTGCGCGTCCTCGCGGAGCTCTTTGGGAGGTGTGACTGCGTGACGAACAGGGAACGGCGTGACGGAATAGGCCTGAGGAGAAGAGCTCATACACCGGCTCCATCGGCGGTCAGGCGGAAAAGCTTGAGCAGACGTTGTGGAAAAAATGACGAGGGGTGGACGGGAGTCCACCCCTTCGGGTGCTGCTTAGGTGTCGGGGAGTCGAGCCGGAACTTCTATCAGGCTGCAGAGGTGGCGCAGTAGGCGTCGAACGCGCGGGTGAGTTCCTGGGCGATCGCGGGCGCGGTGGAGGTCTCGATCGCCGAGCGCTGCATCAGGTAGACGAGCTGGCCGTCGCGCAGGATGGCAATGGCGGGCGAGGTGGGCGGATGCCCCTGGAAGTAGCTCCGCGCACGCTCGGTGGCCTCGCGGTCCTGGCCTGCAAAGACGGTGACGGCCTGGTCCGGCTTGGTGGCGTGCTGCAGGGCGAGACGAACGCCAGGGCGCATCTTGCCGGCGGCGCAGCCGCAGATGGAGTTGACCACGAGGAGGGTCGTTCCGGGCTGCTTGAGGGCGTTGTCAACGTCGTCGGCGGTGCGGGCCTCGTTGATACCGGCGCGTGTCAGCTCCTCGCGCATGGGGATGACCATTAGCTCTGGGTACATTTGTGGTGCTCCTTAAAGAGTGCGAGGGTATGCGGGAGGTTGCGACTGAGCCCTCTGCTTTTATTTTATCGCGTTGTGCAGCAGGCCAGGGTTGAGGTGAGCGGAGCGGCGCAGGTCATGTAGTCTCAAGCCGTGAAGATTCGGGAGAATGTGGCGCTGGGTCCGCTGACGACGCTGGGAGTGGGCGGGGCGGCACGGTACTTTGTGACTGCAGAAGACGAACTGGACGTCCGGGAGGCGTTTCATTGGGCCAATGAATACGGGACTGACGGGCTGCCGCTCTTTGTTCTGGGAGGCGGGAGCAATCTGCTGGTGAGCGATGCAGGCTTTCCCGGGCTGGTCGTGCAGATGGCGATCAAGGGCGTACGAGATTGCGGTGGTGGGCTGTTTCAGGTGGGCGCCGGCGAGGTTTGGGACGAGTTTGTGGACCGGATGGTCGCGGCCGGGATGCAGGGCGTGGAGTGCCTGGCCGGTATTCCGGGCAGCGTGGGCGGAACGCCGGTTCAGAACGTCGGAGCATACGGGCAGGAGGTCGCCGAGACGATCGTTGCGGTGCGGGCGTTTGACCGCCGGACGGGAGCATTCGTCGAGCTGGACCGGGAGGCGTGCAAGTTCCGGTACCGCAAGAGCTTGTTCAACGCCGACGACCCGGAACGGTACATTGTGACCCGAACAGACTTTCGGTTACATCCCAATGGCAGGGCTCAAGTTACTTACGGGGACGTCAAGCGCTACTTTGCTGAATCCGGAGAAGCTGCTGATTTGGGGAGTGTTGCATCTGTCGTGCGACGAATTCGCCGCGGCAAGGGGATGCTGATCATAGAGGGCGATCCGGACTGCCGGAGCGCCGGATCGTTCTTCAAGAACCCGGTGGTGGAGGCGGCCAAGTTGCCCGAGGTGGCAGCCGGGGGTGGCGTGGACGAGGCGGCGGTGCCGCACTGGGCTGCTTCTGATGGGCTGGTAAAGCTGTCGGCGGCCTGGCTGATCGAGCGTGCGGGTTTCGGAAAGGGATTCGAGGATGGAGCGGCGGGGATCTCGTCGCGGCACACGCTGGCGCTGATCAACCGCGGCGGTGCGAGGGCGGCGGATATCGAGCGCCTGCAGGCGAGGATTCAGGACGGGGTGAGGACGAGATTTGCGGTGGAGCTGGAGCGGGAGCCAGTGAAGCTCGGCTAGAAGTGCGGCGGTCGGGGCGCTGCCCGATTTGCCGCAAAAATCATTCGAAGTCCCGCGGTGAGCGCTAGCGGTGCCTTGCGGTGGTGTGGCGTGAGTGCGTGGTCTCGGTCGTCTTGGCTGTGGTTGGGGGGAGCGTGAGCCCGAGGAGTTGGACGGGGTCGAGCCAGACGCCGTTCCAGCGGACGCCGAGGTGCAGGTGCGGTCCGGTGACGCGGCCGGACGCGCCGGAGAGGCCGAGCTTCGCGCCTTTGTCGAGCTCGTCCCCTTCGTGGACGTCGATGCGCGACATATGTAGGTAGACCGTGAAGAGGCCCAGGCCGTGGTCGATGATCACGGTGTTGCCTTCGTAGAAGAGGTCACGCACGAGCACGACCGTACCGGAGTTCGAGGCGACGACGGAGGTGCCTTCGGGCGCGGGGAAGTCGGTACCCGTGTGCAGGCTGGTTTTTTCTTCATTGAGGATGCGGGACTCGCCGAAGGTGGGCGTGGAGGCGGCGTTGACGGGCTTGATGAAGTCGCCGGACCAGAGCGGGTGCGGCGCGGAGCGGGCGTAGGCGCGCTTCTTGAGGACCTCGTCCTGGGCGATCTGCTTCTGCTCCGTGTCGGTGGGGTTAACGTAGTTTTCGGCGACGTTGATGTCGCCGGTTTTGAAGTCGCCGGCGGCGACAGTGACCTGCTGGGTGAAGTGCGCCAAACGACCGCCGACGAGTGTCGCCGTGACGTCGAGGCCGTATTGGCCGGGCTGCGCTTCGAGGTCGACGCCAGCGAGCGCGTGCCACTTCTTCTTGTCGGCGGGATCGGCGAAGAAGGTGATTGCCTTGTTGACGAAGTTGCCTGTGACACGGGTTGCGGGACGCTCGAGCTCCACGGTGAGGAACATGGGCGAGCCCTGGTGGAGCTCGTTGGGCTGCCAGAACACGTTGTGGATGGCGGTGTCGTCGGAGGGTGCAGCGGGGCGATGCGCAGTGTGCGTTTGGGCGGAGGCGGCGAACGCGAGTGCAGCGAAGAGGGCGACGGGACGAACAGGCATGCGGGCAGGCTCCGAGGGTGTGATGCACGACGGAGCTCTGCGGCGGCTTGAACTGAGATGGTTTCGCGGTGCTGCGGTGGGGACTAGTAGGTGATCCAGCCCTTCAGGTCGTGGGCCGTCTTTTCGATCTCGGTGGCTTTGCGCAGCGCCAGGACGGAGAGCTGGTTCGGCGATTTGTCGATTTCAGCTTTGAGTTCGCTGGAGAGCTGAACGAGCTTGGCGGTGTCGGCGGCGATGCGGCGCGTACGCTCGGCTTGACGCATCTGGTCGATCTGCGAAGCAGAGGAGTCAGGATTGCCTTGCTGCGGGTCGGGATTGAGGCCGGCCTGCTGGTGGATGACGGGCGATCCGCCTTGATTGACCCCGCTGGGGCTGTTGTTGTTCTGGCCGAGCGCGCTGGGGGAAAGGCAGAAAAGGCCCGCGGCGAGCAGGAGCACGGCAGTGAGTCGAAACGAGAAGGCGTAGGTGGACATGGGCACCTCGGGATGGCACGTGCGGATAGCGTGAGGGAGCTTTACCGCGGGGTTGGTGCAGCGACGGAACCAACTACGGCAGGTGCGGCCTCAGGGCCTTCCATGATGAGCCTGTTAGGCACGGTCGGG
>DASYBN010000291.1:0-16864 GCA_036500785.1 Acidobacteriaceae bacterium | reverse complement strand
GTCAGGCGGGAGCACGTGCTGGTCGAAGTCCATGCCATGCATGTGAATCAGATCAACGCTATATTTCGACAGCGCGCGATCGAGTGCGGCCTGAAAGCGCCACCGATGCCAGCGGCGGTCGGACTCGCTGATCAGCGCGCGCTCCGGCATGGGAGCGGCGAACAGCTCTCCGGCGACGAGCGAGCCGGCGGAGGCTACGACCAGCGAGCGGTGGCCCTCTGCGACGAGCGCGGCGTCAATCTCGGCGAGAATCTTCTCCGCGCCGCCGACGCCGTAGGGCCCAACCGGGGCGAATGGGAAGGCCACGCTCAAGACTGTGAGAGACACGGGGGATTACCTCTTCCTTTGCAGTTCGCGCTCGGCGTCACGGGCAAGCTCGCAGAAGCGCGCGGAGTCCATGCCCCAGGGATACCCGTCGTAGAGCACGGGCGGCTGGTGCGGGGGTGTCGAAAAATCGTATTCGGGCGCGACGCGGAAGCGCTCCTCGGTCGCGGTGAATCCGCGAAGCGTCTCGCGTTGAGTGGTGAAGCAATCGAGCAGCGCGTGTTTGCGCGCGAGTTCGGCAGGGTTGAGTTCGTAGACGACCTCATCGGTCAGGTCGGTGGTGGGTAAGAAGCCTCCGGTGTCGCGGTTCCGGGCGTTGTAGAAAGGGGATTCGACAATGGCCGGGCCACTGCCGTCGGTGGCATGGTGCACGGCGAAGGCGCAGGCGTCGTGGTCAGGATGGCCGCCCTCGTAGGGGTGCGTGAAGACGACCTCCGGCTGATGCTCTTCGAGCAGCCGCGCAATGCGACGGGTCAGCTCGGCGAGGCAGAGGCTGGCCTCCTGGTCGGGGATGGCGAGGCACTCCGAGGTCGCGTCGGACAGGCCGGCGCATTCGAGGACAGAGCGGAACTCCTGGGCGCGGGCGCTGCGGTAGTCGTCCAGGCGCTCGAAACCGTGCGCGCGGCTGTCATGCTCGTTGCGGGGAGCGCCGTCGGTGACGTGGACGAAGTGAGAGCGCGCGAACCGGCCCATGCGGCCGCCGACGGCGATGACCTCGTCGTCAGGATGTGCGAAGACCAGTAGGGCCCTCGGGAGCGCCGCATCGCTGCCCTCCGGAGCTGTTATCTCTTTGAGCTGATCCAATTCGAATCGCACGTACGGGCCCGCCTTCCACACGAGTCTCCCTTGTAGAGATGCGCGCCTGGAGGGTATCTACTGTACCTATGGAAGCAGTTCGGGTGACAAAAGTACCTACATCGGCACGACGCAATTGATGCATCGGAGGGATGTCAAGCGGATGAATTGCGGAATGAGGAGTTTGGGTGCGCGGTCACTGCGCGAGCTCTGCGACCGGAGCCTGTTCGGGAGCTTCCTGGGGTGGATGTCCGCTGGCAGGTGAATACAAGGCGATGAGCTGCTCGAGCGGCATAGGGCGACCGTAGAAGTAGCCCTGCGCCTGATCGCAGCGGCGCCAGGCGAGGAAGCGCTGCTGGGCCTCGGTCTCGACGCCCTCGGCGACGACGTCCATGTGGAGACCGTGGGCCATCGCGATGACGGTGCGGACGATGGAGGCGGCGTTGGCGTCTTCAGGGCAGCGGGAGACGAAGCTGCGGTCGATCTTCAAACGGTCGACCTTGTACTCGAGGATGTACTTGAAGCTGGAGAAGCCGGTGCCGAAGTCGTCCAGCGCGAACTTGACTCCCATGGCGCGGAGGCGGCTTAGGGCCGCGATGGTTTCGGCCGAGCTGATCATCAGGGTGTACTCGGTGATTTCGAGCTCGAGGTCGGTGGGGGCGAGTCCGGAGTGGCGCAGCGCCTGTTCAACTACTTCTCCAAGGTTTTGCTGTAAGAACTGGCGAGGAGAGAGGTTAACCGCCATCGTAAGGCGGCGGCCAAGCTGATCCTGGAGCAGCCGGGCCTCATTGCAGGCCTTCTCCAGCACCCATTGTCCAAGCGGAAGGATAAAGCCGCTCTCTTCGGCGGCGGAGATGAACTCCTCGGGCGAGAGCAGACCGCGGTGCGGGTGACGCCAGCGCAGGAGGGCCTCGACTCCGACCAGTTCGCCGGTGCGGCAGGCGACCTGAGGCTGGTAGTAGAGGGTCATCTGGTCGTTGATGAGCGAGCGGCGGAGATCGGACTCGAGCTCGAGCTCATCGGCGCCAAACTCGCCGAGCGCGGCCGAGAAGAGCTGGAGGCAATTGCGGCCACTGCGCTTGGCCGCGTACATGGCGGCGTCCGCGTTGCGGAGGAGCGTCGCGGCGTCGGTTCCCCACTCGGGGAACAGGCAGAGACCAAAGCTGGCCGTGATGCTGAGCTCTTTGCCCGCGAGCTGCAGCGCACTCTGAAGTTTGCCGGAAAGGCGACCGGCGGCGCGCATTGCGTCGTCTTGGCTTCCGCAGTTCGGCATGACCACGACGAAGGTGTCGCCGCCGATGCGCGCCACGGTGTCGTTGGCACGAGTGCAGGTGCGGAGGCGCTCGGCGAAGACCGTGAGAAGCTCGTCACCGGCGGAGTGGCCGAGCGAGTCGTTGACGCGCTTGAAGTTGTCCAGCCCGATGGATAGAACCGCGACCGGCTGATTGAGGCGGCTGGCGCGCTCGAGCGCCTGTTCGAGCCTCTGGCGGAGCTTCATGCGGTTAGGAAGCCCAGTCAATGCATCATGTTGCGCCAGAAATGTGATGGAGTCGGTGAGCTTCTTTCGCTCCGAGATGTCGTAAGCCGTTGCGAGGTAGCCGGTGAGTTCGCCGTCGTCGCCGCGGAGCGCTGTCAGGGAGATGTGAACGGGGATGCGGGTTCCGTCAGGAGAGATGTAGTGCCAGTCGGCTCCGGCGTCGGAACGATCCCCGAGCAGCGAGAGCAACGACTCAAAGCTGACCTCCGCCAGCGCGGCTTCACGGCCGGTCTGACCCATCACGCGGTCGCGGAGTTCCTCGGGGTCGTGCAGGTCGATCAGTGAGGCGTGGCCGACGATGGTATGCGGGTTGAAGCCGGTGAGCCGTTCGGCGGCCGGGTTCATTGCGGTAATGGTTCCGTCCGTGTCGGTGGTCAGGATCGCGAAGGGCGCGTCGTGGATGAGAGACTGCGAAAAACGGTGCATCTGCTTGACCTGGCGCTCGCCGGATCGCTCAGCAGAGAGGTCGTACAGCGTGAGGGCCACGCCGGAGTGCATTTTGACGGCCTGAATCTCGAACCAGAGGTCGTCGCCGGCGTCGTTGCGATAGCGGATCTCGCCGGAGTACGGAAGGCCGGTGCGGTCGACCTGGCGCAGGCGCTCGACGAGACTGCCCTCGGGCAGCGTGGGGAGCGCCTGACTGAGCGACATGCCGATGAGATCGCGGCGGCGATGCAGAAGGAGCTTCTCGGCGTTGGCGTTCACGAAGCTGAAGCGGAAATCGCCGTTCTTGAACGGGCCGCGCTCGGCTTCCACGATGAAGAAGGCCTGGCGCCCGGTCTCGGCGGCCGATAGAAAGCGCTCCTGCGCGAGTTCGGCGGCCTGCCCGAACCATTTGATCTGAAGAAACATGGGCAAGAGGAGGGAGACTCCGCCGGTGAGCACCAGGGAGACGAGGCCGACGGAGCCCTTGTTTCCGCCGGGTGCGGTGCCATAGCCGAAGATGTCCAGCAGTCGCTTGAATCCCTCGATTCCGACGACGAGCATGAAGGCCGTGGCCGCAGTGCGGAAGACGGCCTGCCGGCGCATGACCCAGACAAGTTGGCCCAGCACGACGCAGACGCAGCTGCACGCCACCACGGTAACAACGTCGGCAATGATGCGGACCCAGAACAGGATGGAGCTGCCGGAGCCGTGCGGCAGCCAACCTACCCAGCGGTTTTGCCACAGGGCCAGTTGGGCCAGCAACGCCAGGGCGAAGCAGCTGAGTACCGCGATCTGCAGCGGCAGCCTGCGCGAGGGTCGAACGTTAACGGACTTGTCCATCCAGGGTCCCGTGGGAGTCTGAGGCCTAGCTACTACGGAACCTAACACTATTCGCCGCGTTTCCTCTCAATTTTTCGGGGGTTCCGGTGGCGCATTTGTGGTACGGAACCCGGCCTTTGGAGACCAGTTATTCTCCATAGGGCACCCAGATGTTCTTGACTTGGGTCGCATGATGCAGAAACCAGCGGCCTTGTGCCTGCTGCGGGTCGAACCAGTCGATGGTTCGGCCTTCGTTCGTCCACACCTGTTTCAGGTTACCAATGGAACCAAGTTTGACCAAATTTGACATGGTTTCGGCATCCCGATCACGGAAGCTCCAGATCGCGTCGACGTCGTCGTGCTCGGAGAGCGTTTTGGCGAGCTCGGCGGGACGGCCGGCGACGAGGTTCACGACGCCGCCGGGGAGGTCGGAGGTGTCAAAGACCTGATAGAGCTCGCCCATCAAGGTTGCCGCGCGCTCGGAGGGGATGGCGACGACCGAGTTGCCGACGGCGATGGCAGGGAGGACGAGCGAGAGCAGGCCCAGGAGCGGGGCGTCGTCGGGCGCGAGGATGGCGATGGTGCCGATGGCCTCCTTCATGGCGAGAGTGACCATGCGGAATGGCGGGTTGTGCACGGAGCCCTCGAACTTGTCGGCCCAGGCGGCGTAGGTGAAGGCGCGGTCGACGGAGGCGTCGAACTCGACGGCGGCTTGCGCTTCGCCTACGAAGGCGGAGAGCTTGGAGACGATCTCGTCGCGGCGCTGGATGAGGTTTTCGGCGATGAAGTAGAGGACCTGGGCGCGGGTGTGCGCGGGGGCCTTGGACCACTTGTTGCCGGCGGGACGGGCGGCCTCGACGGCGTTGCGGATGTCCTTGCGGTTGCCGAGGGGCGCCTCGCCGACGAGCTTGGCTGCATACGGACCGAAGGCGCCGTGGACGGGGAAGCTGTAGCCGGAGTCGGGGCGCGCCTGCTTGCCGCCGATGTACTGCTTGACGGTGCGGTCGATTGAGAGATCCGAGATGCGAGATTCGAGATGCGAGCCGTTGCCGGTGTGCGGCGTGGGATGCGCGGGTTCGGCTGGCTTTGGAGCGGTCTTCGTCCAGGCAGGGACGAGGTACTCGTACATGCCTTCCTTGCCGCCCTCGCGGCCGTAGCCGGATTCGCGGTATCCGCCGAAGCCGCAGGCGGCGTCGAAGAGGTTCGTTGCGTTGATCCAGACGACGCCGGCTTTGACCTGCGCGGCGACGTCGAGCGCGACGTTGATGCTCTCGCTCCAGACGCAGGCGGCGAGGCCGTAGGTGGTGTTGTTGGCGAGCTCGACGGCTTCGGCGGGTGTACGGAAAGTCATCGACGCGAGCACGGGGCCGAAGATCTCCTGCTGGGCGACGGTGGAACTGGGGTGGACGTCGGTGAGCAGCGTGGGCTTGAGGAAGAGACCGTTTTTCGGCATCGGGATGTCGGGCTGCCAGCAGGTGGCGCCCTCGGCGATGCCCATGGCGACGAGCTTCTGGATGCGGTCGTACTGGACCTGGTCGACGATGGCGCCGATGTCGATGGCCTTGTCGAGCGGAGAGCCGACGCGGAGGGTCTCCATGCGGGCGCGGATCTTGTCATAGAGGCGCTCGGCGACGCGCTCCTGCACGAGGAGACGCGAACCGGCGCAGCAGACCTGGCCCTGGTTGAACCAGATGCCGTCGACGAGGCCCTCAACGGCGGAGTCGAGGTCGGCGTCGTCGAAGACGATGAAGGGGGACTTGCCGCCGAGCTCGAGGGAGAGCTTCTTGTGTGTGTTGGCTGTCGCTTTGCGGATGATGCGGCCGACCTCGGTCGAGCCGGTGAAGGCGATCTTGTCGATGTCGGGGTGGTTGACAATGGCGGCGCCTGTAGCTCCATCGCCGTTGATGACGTTGAGGACGCCCCGTGGGAGGCCGACTTCGGCGGCGATCTCGGCCATGGCGATGCCGGTAAGGGGCGTGAACTCGGCGGGCTTGATGACGACGGTGTTGCCGGCGGCGATCGCGGGCGCGACCTTCCAGGCGAACATCAGCAGCGGGAAGTTCCAGGGGATGATCTGGCCGACGACGCCAACGGGCATGTAGCCGGGGAACTCCTCGCCGGTGAAGCCGGTGGGAGTGAGGTTGCCGAGGAGCTGGGCCCAGCCGGCGTGGTGGTAGAAGTGGCGGGCGACGAGCGGGATGTCGATATCGCGGGATTCGCGGATGCATTTGCCGTTGTCCATGGACTCGAGCACGGCGAGGCGGCGCGAGTGCTTCTGGACCTGGCGGGCGAAGGCGTAGAGATAGCGGGCGCGTTGGTGGCCGGTGAGCGCCTGCCAGGCGGGAAGGGCAGCTCGGGCGGCGGCGACGGCTCGGTCAACGTCTGCGGCGTCGGCTTGCGAGACGTTGGCGAGGAGTTCGCCGGTTGCGGGATTCTTGGTGGCGAAAGTGTTCGCGCCGGGCTTTGTCCACTCGCCGTTGATGAAGTGGCCGAAGGTGCGCTGGTGCGCGTCGAGCCATTTGTTTACTTCGCTCGGGTCTTCGGGAGCCGGGCCGTATTCCATGCTGTTGAACTTTTCCACGATGCTGGATGCCATGTGCAGGTGCTCCAAAGATTTCTATTGTAGGGCGGTTTGGAGCGCAAAGAATGTGCGTCGGCAATTTGGAGGGGAGCATCTGAGGTGCAGGAGAAAACACTATGTTCCTGATTACGGGAATTACCGGGCATGTTGGCGGAGCGGCGGCGAAGGCTTTGCTGGCGGATGGCAGGCAGGTTCGGGCGCTGGTGCGCGACAAGGGGAAGGCGGCGAAGTGGGCGGATCAGGGTGTGGAACTGGTCGAGGGCGACTGGAACGATGCCGCGGTGCTGGCGCGGGCGCTGGAAGGCGTAGAGGGTGTGTACCTGATGATGCCGCCGATGGTGACGCCGAGTCCGGGGTTCCTGGAGGCGAAGCGTGTGCTGGCGGCGTATGTGCAGGCGCTGAAGCAGGCTCCGCCGCCGAAGGTAGTGGCGCTTTCGTCGATGGGATCGGAGAAAGAGACTGGGCTGGGGCTGATCACGAGCACGTCGCTGATGGAGCGTGCGCTCGGTGATCTGCCGATGCCGGTTGCGTTTGTGCGCGCGGGCGGGTTCTTTGAGAACTACATGTATGGGTTGCAGACGGGGATGGGCGGGACGTTGCCGTCGTTCTATGTGCCGACGAACCGCAAGGTGCCGATGATTGCGACGGTGGAAATTGGAAGTGAGGTCGCGAAGCTGCTGACGAGTGAGTGGACAGGCAAGCGCGTGATCGAGCTGGGAACGGCGACGAGCCCGGACGATATTGCGGCGGCGCTGGGTGAGGTGCTCGGGGTCCCGGTGAAGGCGCAGGCAATGCCGCGTGAGGCATGGGCGGCGGCGCTTGAGGGCATGGGTCTGCCGAAGGGCTCGACGGGAGGCTATGAGGAGATGCTCGAAGCGGTGAACTCGGGGTGGATTGGTTTCGGGGTGGAAGGGACGGAGCGAGTGGCAGGGAAGACCAGTGCGAAGGAAGTGTTCGCGGGGGCGAAAGCGTAGCGGCGCATGGCTGCCAGCGAACCGTAGTGCTGGTCCGTGACGCTCCGAACTAGAGTGGAACAAGCAGAACCATTGCTGCGCCATTCTTATCGAGAAGCAGGATATTGCTGCCGTCTTTCTCGATTCGCCTCTCGCCCTTCAGAGCTTTCATCACCAGTGACGATTGGTCAAATTGGTTCGAGGGACAAAGCCCTGCCAGGAGAATGTCGACATCGGAGATCAGCTTGTCGCCAGAAATCGTATATGTTCCAACCAAGCCGCCGCAGCCTGGCGAACCATGCACCTGCCCGTTTGCGAAAGCGATCTCTGCTGGTCGATTGGTATTTACCATCTCCTGCATTTGTCCTGAATTGTTGATCTCGATACCGCGATATTTCGCGATTCTCCAGCGTCGGTTCTCTATGTCTTCGCGCCGAACGGTGGTGAGGTTGGAGTTGGGGACGGGGCCGCCATTGCGCTGAGCTGGTGAGGGCAGTGAGATGACAGCAATCAGCATGAGCAATGCGGTCTCTCTTGTGATCAGGTTCATGCGTACCTCAGGGGCTAAAGCCCCGTTGTCCTTTGCTGCCTGGCGGCACGGCTGGAGCCGTGCCCTTCCGATTCTTGCTGGACGGTTATGGTCATTCGGCCGAACAGAGAGGTCCTTCGCCTACGGCTCAGGATGACGGCTCCGGTCAGGCTTGCACATCATTCGCCGTATCGGTCCTCCAGCAGGTTGCGAAGGTCATGGTTCGCCTCCCGCTTCCCCTTCCATGCGGACCACCAGAAGCCAACTGCACACGTCGCCCAAACCAGACTCGCTAACCAGATGAGTACAGCCGGCTTGCCAACCTCTCTCCAATATCTGTGAAGCGGGCCAAGGTCGGAGAGCAGCAGAACGCAGAGCAAGCTTGTGACGAAGAGACCGAGTGCGATCGACGCTCCCCGAGCTTTGCGGCGTTGCAATTGTGAAAAGTTTTCTAAGATCGAGCGGAACTCCATCACGTCCGCGTCCTGCTCGATTTCGCTTCGTATCGTCACGAGTTGATCCCTGCTACGCAATCGGATGGCGGTAGGTTGCGCTGTAGCGGCCGGTGACGTGGTGCTCGAGTTGGCGTTCGATGTCGGCGAGCATGGAGCTGGCGCCGAAGCGGAAGAGGGTGGGTTCGAGCCAGGGGCGGCCGAGCTCGTCCTTCATGAGCGCGAGCCAGTCGAGAGATTGCTTGGCGGTCTTGATGCCGCCGGCGGGTTTGTAGCCGACAGCCATGCCGGTTCTTTCTGCATACTCGCGAATGGCGCGGATCATGACGAGCGAGACCGGGAGCGTGGCGTTGACTGCTTCCTTGCCGGTCGAGGTCTTGATGAAGTCCGCGCCGGCCATCATGGCGACGACGGAGGCGCGGGCGACGTTGCGGAGCGTCAGCAGATCTCCAGTCCCGAGGATGGCTTTCATGTGGGCGGGGCCGCAGGCTTCCTTGAAGGCGGCGACCTCGTCGTAAAGCGCGTTCCACTCGCCGTTGAAGACGTGCGCGCGGGTGATGACGATGTCGATTTCGCTCGCTCCTGATGCGACAGACCGGCGAATCTCTTCGACGCGCGTCTCTAACGGAGACAGCCCGGCGGGGAAGCCGGTGGAGACGGCGGCCACGGGGATGCCGGAGCCTTCGAGGGCTTTGACTGCGGTCTCGACGAAGGCGTGGTAAACGCAGACTGCGCCGACGTGGAGGTTGAGCGACTCGATGCCGAGCGCGTGGACGAGATGGTCTTCGAGCGGGCGACGGGCTTTGGCGCAGAGCCGTTTGACGCGCTCGGCGGAGTCGTCGCCGGAGAGCGTGGTGAGGTCCATGCAGGCGATGGCGCGGAGCAGCCAGGCGGCCTGGAAGTCCTTCTTGACGGAGCGGCGGGTGCCGATGGTGGCGGCGCGGCGCTCGACGGCGGAGGTGTTGACGCGGACCTCTTCGACCCAGCTGACGTCGAGGGGCATGCGGTGGTTGGGAGTGAGCTCGCGACCGTGGAGCGCGACCGGGATGTCGGGGCTCGGGGCCTGCGCGGAGTCGCGGTGCGTGGCGGTTTTCGTTAGCAAATCATCGGTTTTGACGGCCATGGCCCCATCTCCCAGCAAAACGATCCAGCCCGCCGAGTGCTGGCAGGCTGGAATGGCTCTGAAAGAGCAAGTGTATACCTGCAGAGCTGCTTTAGCCGCGCAGGCTCGCGGGTGGGACTTTGACTGCGGAGAGGCGCTGGTAGGCGTCGTCGGGAAGCTTCAGGCTGGCGGCGGCGATGTTTTCTTCCAGGTGCTTCATGCTGGAGGTGCCCGGGATGGGGAGGATCACCTTGGAGCGCTTGAGCAGCCAGGCGAGTGCGACCTGGAGTGGTGTGGCGTTGAGCGCCTCAGCTTCTTTCTTGATGGCCTCGTGAGCCTCTTTGGCCTGGCCCAGCGGAGCCCAGGGCATGAAGGCGATCGATTGCTGCTCGCAGAAGTCGACGATGAAGTCGGATTCGCGGTCGGCGAAGCTGTAGCGGTTTTGCACGGAGGCGATAGGGACGATCTTCTGCGCGCGCTCGATGTGTTCCTTGGTGACGTTGGAGAGTGCGACGTGACGGATCTTGCCTTCGCTGCGCAGACGAGCGAGAGCTTCGACGGAAGCTTCGAAGGAGACGGCGTTGTCGGGCGCGTGGAGCTGGTAGATGTCGATGCGCTTGAGCTTGAGGCGCTGGAGCGAACCTTCGAGCGCTTCCGTGAGATGGCGCGGGCTGGCGTTATGGGTCCAGATGTTGGGGCCGTGCCGCTCCCATCCGCCTTTGGTGGCGATGACGAGGCCGGAGGGGTAGGGATAGAGTGCTTCGGCGATGAGTTCTTCGCTGACGCCGGGACCATAGGAGTCGGCGGTGTCGATGAGGTTGACGTCGAGCTCGACAGCGCGGCGAAGGGTCGCGAGCGCGGCTGCTTTGTCTTTCGGGGCACCCCAGATTCCGTCGCCGGTGATGCGCATGGCGCCGTAGCCGAGGCGGTTGACGGTGAGGTCGCCACCGATGGTGAAGGTTCCTGCGGCGGCTGCGGTTAAGTTTACCGGTGGGTTCATCTGCTGTAGCTCCTTGTTCTGAGATGTTGGGAGCGGCTGTCCGGTCGCAGGTTCGGCGCTAAACTCTTGTATCAGTGAACACCCTAACGCATGCCGAGCGACAGGCCTTTGGACGTCACGCACGCAAGCAGCTTGCGCGCAGCGCGCATGCGGATTTCAAGCGGACCAATTGCCCTCCTGATCCTCTGACGCTGCTGAACCAGTCGATGCGCGGCCGCGTTGCTGCTCTGATTCCGATCAAGTATGAGCGGATGGCGAGGTCGGCGTTTGGATTTTTTCGCGGTGCGGTTCCGGTTATGGCGGCCGATCTGTCGTGTCATCCGAACACCGGCTTAACGACGCAGCTGTGCGGCGACGCGCATGTTGAAAATCTGGGCGCCTATGCGGCGCTCGATGGGCGGCTGGTGTTCGACATCAATGACTTCGATGAGACGATTCGCGGGCCGTTCGAGTGGGATATCAAGCGGCTGGCGACTAGTTTGATCCTGGCGGGGCGGGAGGCAGGAATCAAGCGGGCGGATCGGGAAGAGGCGATCGCAACATTTACGCAGAGGTACCGGAGATCGATGCGCCGCTTTGCGAACATGCCGGTGCTGGAGCTGGCGCGCTATCAGATTCACCGGCTGGCGCACATTGGGCCAATGCCGGCAATCCTGGCGCAGGCGGAGCGATCGACGCCGCAGCGGATTCTCGAAAAGCTGACGGAGCCGGGCCGTCGTGAGGCTGCGAGGGCTGATGGTGCATCTGGTGGTCGAGCGAAGGGCGGCGGCGCGAAGAGTGTGCAAGCGCGCAGCCAGGCGCTCGCGTTGGGACCGTACCGCGCCGCGCGGCCACGGCGATTTCGCTCCGAACCTCCGCTGCTCGAGGCGGTGCGGGATGCGGAGGCGGCCAAGGTGCTCGCGGCGCTGAATCAATATGTGAAGACGCTCGAGCCCGAGCGCCAACACTTTCTCACGCAATACACGCCGGTGGATGTGGCGTTCAAGGTGGTGGGCACCGGCTCGGTGGGGTTGCGGGATTTTGTGGTGTACATGGAGGGCCATGCGCGGCCGGAGCACGTCGATCCGCTGTTTCTGCAGATGAAGGAGGAGCCTGAGTCGGCCTATGCGCGGTATATCCCCGAGGGGGCGGCGGCGTGGACGCATCAGGGACATCGTGTGATGGATGGGCAGCGGGCGATGCAGCTGACGTCCGATCCGTTCCTCGGGTATACGACGATGGAGAACCGCGATTA
This sequence comes from Acidobacteriaceae bacterium, assembly GCA_036500785.1. Classification (GTDB taxonomy): domain Bacteria; phylum Acidobacteriota; class Terriglobia; order Terriglobales; family Acidobacteriaceae; genus Granulicella. The sequence goes on along the minus strand of DASYBN010000291.1, from coordinate 5,112 downwards.
TGTGGTGCGGCAACTGAACGATCACAAGGCGGCGCTCGACCTGGAGACGCTGACGGCGCCGAATCTGCTGGGCTATGCGGATGTTTGCGGCGAACTATTGGCTCGTGGGCATGCGCGCGCGGGTGATCCGGTATCGATTCACGCTTACCTGGGCTCCAGCGCGCGATTTGACCAGGGGATCCTGGGTTTCGCGCGCGAGTATGCCGACAAGACAGAGCGTGATTGTGAGGCGCTGCGGCAATGGCTGAAGCAGAGCCGTACGAGCGGATCTGCTTCAGCTTGAGTCAGGGCTGGCCGGGAACGCGTTCGATGTAGATGGCGCGCTTGTATGGCGGGAGCCAGGTGGAGAAGGTGTAGTCGGGGAAAGAGGACGGCTGGACGCAGCTCAGATGCGTGATGGTGAGCACGTAGTGCGTGTGCAGTGCAGGCAGGAGCGGGCCAAACCAGTAAGGACAATCTCCGAGAAGAGGATGCGGAACGACGCGGTAGGCGCCGGGCGGATTGGTGATTCGTTCGTCGTTGAGGTAGCCCTGCGCGTCGATTTGCATCTGCGCGTCCTGCTCCCATGGGCCGCTGATGTCGGTGGAGGCGATGCCGCGGGCTTCGACGAGGGCGCGCGCGCGTGCGCATGCACGAAAGCCGGCGAAGAGATCATGTGTTCCGCAGATTCCAAAGAAGGTGAAGAAGAAGAGCACAGCGTAGCAGGTGAGCGGAAGAGGCTTGCGGATCTGGCGCTCGTAAAGGCTGAGCAGCAGGATGACTGCCAGCATGATGAGCGGGAGGAAATAACGATCGTAGATGTCGGAGAAGGTGGATGGAAAGGCGCTGCGCGGCAGCAGCAGGGCGAAGTAGGCGATGAAAGACGGGAGAATGAGTGTCGCGGTCTCGCGCAAGGTGAGTGTGGTGGGATTCGCGTTGGCGTTCTCCGCAAGAGACCGCCGGCGCAAGGGGGTGGCGATAAATCCGAGGATGCAGGCGCCGAGAAAGAGTGCCGTGAGGAACATGAGCATCGCGGAGAGGGTGACAGGGTGATCGCCCATGAGTTGCACGGTCCAGAGGATGCCGTAGCGGGTGATGACGTTCGGCGACCAGGGAGGGACACGGCCGATGATTTGTCCGACGCGGTCATCGACGAGAAGCAATGGGGCGATTGCGCAGCAGGCGATCAGGATCTGTATTTTGCGCCGGCGGGTCAGCGTGTCGAAGCTTTGAAGCCATGCGGCGAGGACGGGCAGAGCGAACAGGAGGATTTCAAACGGGCCATAGAATGCGGCGCGCAGCGTGAGCTTGAGGGCCTTCGCGGAGTAGTGTCCGCGGATGAGCGGTTCGGGAAGGATGTACGGCTGGTGCGAGAACCAGCGCATGAAGAGCGCAATGCACAGGGCTCCGGCGAGCCAGGTGATGACGGCGACGGTCTTGAATCCTCTGCGGTTTCTCAGAAGCCAGAACGCGGAAGGAACCGTGACGAGAGCGCCGAGCCAGGCGATCTGGCGGACAGTGCCGTCGAGCACGTTGAGCGCGGCCGAACCGCAAAGCCACAGCAGAGCGGCGCGGTCGCTGCCGGCGCGCAGGGCCCGTTGACAGCCGTAGAGACAGACCAGGATGCAGAGCATTGCGGGGACGTCGGTCATGTAACTGACGGCCATGGGGAGGAACATCGGCGAGAGCACGACGGTGAGGGTTCCGAAGGTGGCGCGCCCGGAGCTCACGCCTGAACGCAAGAGCGTGCGGTGCAGGAGAATGGCGAACAGGAGCGCGAGCAGAACGACGGAGGCGCGGAGCGTGAGATAGGAGTAGCCGAAGAGGCGGATGAACAGGGCTCCCCAGAGCACCTGCCACCCGAGCATGGCGGTCTCCCATCCGTTGTAGACGAAGTGGCCGGTGCGCGCGAAGATCAGGGCGATGTTGGCGTAGGCGAAGTCGTCGTCGGTGGCGAGCTCAACGAAAGGCCACGTAATGGCGAGAGCGCCGAGCAGACCGGCGGCGCAGAGGAGCGAGGCGGTGAAGTGGTTGCCGGAGCGATTGCGCCGACCGTCGGTTGATGAAGCGATTTGGCCAATGGCTGGTGTTGTCTTGGCGGCACGGAACAGCATTCGATGCAAGGCCTCGGGGCGCGTCGTCAGGTGCGTGGCGTGGAACTTCTGCGGGGATGTTGCTGGCGGGCTGCGTTGTATGGAGTGATGCGAAGCAGTCTAGCAAAAACGATTGACCGTGTTCTGTCGTAAAGCGGGCATGATCTGCAAGAATCGAACCGGTGACGGCGGGGAGACGAAATCGGGTGCTGGTGACGCGGTCGTCCGAGCAGGCGTCGACGCTTGCGGCGCGGCTTCGCGCGCTGGGTTTGGAGCCCGTCGTTGTTCCGGCGATTGAGCTAACGGAGCCGAGTTCCTTTGCTGGGCTGGATGACGCATTAGCGCAGCTCGATGGGTTCGATTGGGTGCTGTTCACCAGCGCGAATGCGGTCGAGGTGTTTCAGCGAAGGGTGAAGTCACGTGCGATACGGGCGAAGGTGGCGGCGATTGGGCCGGCGACGGCGCGTGCGCTGGAGGCGGCCGAATTTCGTGTCGAGCTGGTGCCTTCGGTGGCGGTTGCCGAGGCGTTCGCTGAAGCGCTTCTGCCCTACGTTCGGCAACCGGACCGGCGAGCGACGCGCTTTTTGCTGATGCGGGCAGAGAAGGGCCGTGAGGAGCTTCCTGAAGCCCTGCGCAGCGCGGGCGCGGAGGTGACGATAGCAGCGGCTTACCGCACGACCGTTCCGCAGGCGTCGATTGCGCAGATCCGCGAGCTGTTTCGAGATCCTGATATGTGCCCGGACGTGATTACGTTCACGAGCTCTTCGAGCGCTCGTAATCTGCTGGCGCTGTGCGAGGCCGCGGGAGTGGCGCTGCCGCCTGACGCTGTGCGGGTGTCGATCGGGCCGATCACGAGCGAGACGCTTCGGGAGATTGGGTATCCGCCGCACGCGGAGGCTCTTTCGGCGTCGATGGAGTCGATGGCGCAGGCTGTGCTTGACGCGCTGGCGGGGTGATGCGTTTAGTGAAGCAGGGAGATGGCGGGAATCAGGGGCGTGAGAAGGACCAGATCGGCGAGCGCGCGCAGGGGAACCGGTTTGAGGCGGCGGCGCGAGGCGTGCAACAGGAGGAGCAGAAGCGCGCTGAGAGCGATGCAGAGGGTGAGGAGCGTAGCTCGGTGATCGAGCCTGGAGTGCGGCAGGAGTTCGGGAATGATGGAGAAGAGGATTGCCAGTCCCGCGACAGAGCCGGTGAGCGGAATCAGGCGATCGGTGGCCCAGCGCGTGCTCCAGTGTGCGTGCGTGCGAGCGCCGGGATGCTCCCAGGCGTAGAGGAAGAGGCAGTTGAGCGAGCAGAGCGCGGCGAGTAAGGCGGCGATGGGCAAGAGATCGAGTTGAAGCTGCGGAAGGCGCGCGACGGTGGGGATGAAGACGGCAGCGGGGAAGAAGAGGCCGACGGCGAGCTCCTTCGGCAGGCGGTGAGCGCTGTCCGCCGGCCGCACATGGATGAGCAGAAGCCACGCGCCGAGCAGGGTGGCGAGCAGAGCGTACAGGCGCATCGCGGCCGGATCGATCGGGCGCAGCAGGACAGTGAGGATGCAGGCGCAGAACGCGATGCCGACAAGAAACGCGCCACGGTGACGATGATGGAAGCGGTGCCGCTCTTCGAGATCGAGTGGAGCGGGACCACTGTGGAGCGGGTTGATGTCGAGAGCGCGCGCATCGAGTAGACGGTCGGCGGCGTAGAGCATCCAGACCGCGAGGAACATGGCGGCGGCGCAGGTCCAGGGAAGGTGCAGGTTGAGAGTGTGCGCGATGGCAAGCGTCCAGACCGTCGCGACAGAGGGAGCGTCGAGCGAGAGCAGGTGCCAGAGGGCTAAGGGAGAGCGGCGGGCAGGCGGCTTGCGGTCGCCGCGCGGGACGAGCGTGAGTGTGGGACGCGCCGGTCGATTGGAATCAGAAGCAGACCGGTTCAGGTTGCCCGTCGAGTTAGACCGGGTCATCCACATCCTCTGTGCCGGAGTCGAGCGGAAGAAGGAACTTCTGGACCTCGCTGACGGAGCCGTCGGTGATGGAGACCTCGAGAGCGCTATCCGGGGCGGGCTCGCTGGAAAGGTGCGGCGAGCCATTGGGCTGAATGGCCGGGCGAGACGCACGCGAGCCGGCAGACCAGAACGAGGGGTCGATCTCGGCGAAGATACTGTCGCGCTCTTCAATGGCGGCGAGGCGGTCGACCTGCTGGTCTGGAAGGTGGCCGTCACGGCGCAGAGCGTCCCAGAGTTCGCGAAGATCGTTGAATTGCTCGCGATGGGTGTTGAAGCGCAGCTCGGCGTAATCGCGCGCAGCGCCGGTGGTGATGTGGAACTGCCAGTCGGAGGACTCGAGCAGAAGGAGCTCGCGGCAGAGCTGCTTGACGATGCGCTCGCCGAGGCCGCCGTCGCGCCACTCGGATGAAGTGCAGATCTCGCGCGTGAGGAGCTCGGCGGCGTAGAGGAACGTGTAGGTCCAGGCGGTCTCGTTGTTCATCCAGACCTGGTTGTTGCCCTCGGCGCCCCAGGAGCCTTCGTGCAGGGCGAGAAAGCCACCGCGCGGGAAGTGCTCGAGGTAGGAGGTGCAGGTGGTGAGCGCGAGGCCGGTGTCGTAGTCGTGGAGGATGCGGGCGACGGTCTCGAGCCACTCGACGCCTTCGAACCACCAATGGCCGAAGAGCTCGGCGTCGAACGGAGAGCAGAGGACGGGCGGGACGGCGTCGTTGAAGCCGGGCTCGAGGGCTTCGTAGACGAGATGGACGAAGTGGTCGGCGTGCTCGCGGATGCGGGCGGCCGCGGCGGACGGGATGTAGGGCTGCTTGTCGCCGATATCGACCCGCGGCCCAGTGACGCGCCAGTAGCGGTGGCCGCCGGGCCAGCGTTTCTTGTGGAAGTCGAGGTAGTTCTCATCGCCGGGGTAGCCGGAGTCTCCGGACCAGACCTGCAGGCCGGTGCGCGGATCGCGCGGAAAGATGGTGACTGCGGCGCTTTTCTCGTAGGATCCCTCGACGTAAAAAGGGTGATAGAGACGGCGATCGTCGGGTCCGTGGAAGCCGGGGTTCGGAGTTGCAG
>DASYBN010000290.1:0-4094 GCA_036500785.1 Acidobacteriaceae bacterium | reverse complement strand
GATCCACAATCCCGTGAGAAAGATCGCTGCGGTCGCCGCGGTAAGCCAGCCGAGCGCGCGTGTGCGCTCTCGCCAGATATTGATACATAACAGGAGAATGAGGGGATACACCGGCAGCAGATATCGCGTGAGCAGCGCTCCGCCCAGCACGGAGAACGAAACCCAGTTAACGACAATGAGCAACAGGCACGTGCGCCGCGCGGAGTTTGTAAGCGGCTGCACCTCGCAGCGTGGCCGGCGCGGCAGCATGAGGCAGGCGACCGCAAGGAGAATCGGCAGCCATATATTGCGCTGCCAAACGAGATGCAGCAGACGATATCGCAACGCGGTGAAGATGTGCGCCGCCGTAAAGTTCGCCGTCGCGTTGTAGCGCAGATAGGTCGGATTACCAAAAGTAAACCCGGTCCGTGCGCGATGGTACGCGTACCACGCAGACAACAATACGAACGGCGCCGTGAAGGCGGCGATCCAGCCCAAATGCTCGCGGCGGCGCGGCGCTAAACTTCGATCCCGCACCCAGCGCGTGACCTCGAGTGCAACGAGCGCGGCGGGCTGGACGATCGCTGTCTCCTTCGAGAGTGCAGCCAGTGAGAAGAGGACAGCAACGGCGATCTGCGGACGGCGTGAAACGATCTTCGGCGGCGAGCCGGAATCGAAGCTCGTCGCCGGAAGATAGATCGCAAGCGCCCAAAGCGTGAATGCCGCAGCGAAGATGTCGGCGTGCGCGAGCGTGCTCTGCGCAAACCAGATCGGGTAAACCGCGGTGAGCAATGTAACGCTGATGGCAGCCGCAGAATCGAGCAGTCGTTCGGTCAGCCGAAACACGGCCAGCAGTCCCGCGGCGGCAACCGCGCAGACGCACAAACGCGTTGCGAGAATATGCAGTCCGACGACATGCCACAGCGTGCCGAGCAGGATGTTCGGCAGCGGTGGATGGGCGTTGGTGAACTGCGGAATGATCCAGCCGTGGTGATAAAAATCCAGCGCGGCAGGAATGTAGTATCCGCCCTCGTCCCAGTAGTAGGGAAGACGCAGCAGCGTGAGATGGCTGAGCGCAACCGCTACAAACAGCAGCAGCCAGAACAGCCATGACGGCAGATCCGCGATGCGTCTCGGAAGCGAGTCTGGTACGTGCGCGCGCACTTGAGAACTAATGGACAGGACCTGCCGGCGGAACGAACCGCGGGCTTCCGGCGGCGGCAGGCTCCAGCGCGATCGTGCCGAAGGTCTGCTCATACTGCGCGAGGTTTGCGCCGAGGATGTTATGCAGGGCTTTGGCTTGCTGCGGGCTGAGATAGACGGCCTGGAAATTTTCGATCTCAACCTGCTCCGGGCTTTGCGGCGAAAGCGTGCCGAAGACAAGCAGAAAGTCCCAGACTGAGAGGCGGACCTGCACGCTGTTTGCGTACGATTCGCGGTAGTCTGGCGTGCGCTTAAGCAGGATGCGAGGGTTGTCGGGTGTTGCGGGCTGGCTCATGAATTGTCCTGCGGCCGGCTCTGGTGCGGGAAGAGGGACTTGAACCCTCACGCCTTACGGCACAGGCTTCTAAGACCTGCGTGTCTGCCATTTCACCATTCCCGCTCGAACCGCCGTACCCTCAGCCTATCCAGAGACGCTCGAGGTGGCAACGTGCCGGAGCGGTAACGAGCCGTAGACCTGATTCCTTCGAGAGTCGCACTATATGACGTCTGCGAGTGCGCAACAGAATTCATGCGGCCGATCGAGCTTGCAGCACTGTCCCGTTTCGCTGCAGATCATCCTGATCTCGGCCAGTCGTCCCGGAGGCGCCGTTTTACGGTGGTTTGCAGCTGACTTTTTCGATTTACCGCTCAATGGGACGGTTATCATAATCCGCGCCGATTTCCATGTAAATCGGTTTATACGGTCGAATTCTTACGAGTCCGCGCGGTAATCCCACCGAAGTTTTTTCTTGACTGCAACCTGCACCACTCTGTATTTTGCCCTTCGCAAAAATACCTCCATGCATTGTGGTTGCGAAAAGGCTGAAGGAGAGTCTCGGACCATTGGCGGCAGCGGCCATTTTGTACCGGTCGCCTGCGAATTGCCGTGTCTGAATCTTCCATCGATGAGCGGAGTGGGCTAGCTTTCCAGCGTGCATGTGGCAGAGAGACATTTTTTTGATGATTCGGCAGAAGGATTCGTGGAGGCAGGAATGACAGGCAGCATGCTTTGCGAGGCATCGAAGCAACGTACTCACAACATCGTCCGTAAGAATGCGGGAGCCTGTGGACTTCTGCTGACGATGGCGGCCCTTTGCGTGGGTTCTGCCACAGGCCAGACTGTGCCGAACGTGGTGATGAGCCAGGTGACGACACTTGCGGCGTTTCCCAATGGCGGCGCGCTTGCAGGCAGCAATCCGGCCGGAAGCAGTATGGCGGTTGATTCGGCGGGCAATCTTTATGCCGGCACGACCTATGGCAACACGATCGTCGAGTTTGCAGCCGGGTCGACAACGGCCACGAGTCTCGGAACGTTCTCTAATCCCGGCCCCGTCGCGATTGATCCTTCCGGAAACCTCTACATCGGCCAGGCCTACAACGGAACCGTTATCAAAGTTCCCCTGGTGAATGGAAGCTTCGCAGCCATCAGCACGCCGGGTAGCGGCACGCCGGCATGTACCGGTAACGATACCGTAGAGTGCTCGCTTCCGTTCTCGGCACCCGTGAGCGGCCTCGTATCGATGACCTTTGACGCAGCGGGCGATCTCTTCTTCACCTCCACAAACGCGGGAACCGACCCGAACACCGTCTTCGAGTGCACAGCCGCCTGTTTATCGAGCGGAACGCCGGCTCCGGCGGTGCTTTACGCGGAGCCGACTGCCGCAACGACTGAGGGCTCGTCCAGCGCGATTTGGAATCTTGGCGGGATCGCGGTCGACCCCTGGGGTGATGTGTTTTTCACCGACTCGCTACTGGACAAAACAAACGGCGGCAGCGGCTACAGCTATCAATCAACAGCAAAGGAGCTGGTCTACAGCGGCGGAGCATACAGCTCAACGCCGACGACACTCTACACGGAGACGCCTGGCTCGCCCGGCAGCAACGACGATCAGATCACCGGAGTTGCCGTTGATGGCAACGGGACCGTCTACTACGCGACCTTGTACGACGGCATCTTCGCCTTCCCGAACAGCAATGGAACGGTAACGACGACGATCTCCTACATGATCGCGAGCCAGGGCGCGAAGATTCTGGCTACGGACGGCCACGGCAATTTCTATGTCGTTACATATGTGAGCGGCGACACGGCGCTGCATGTCGGTGTCGGACAGCTGACGGCAACAGCGTCGTCGGTGGGCAACAGTTCGACCACCACGACCGCGACGACGATTTTGAATGACGAGAGCTGCTCGTCGACGCCTCTCGTCAATTACTCGGCATCGCAGGGAGGATCTTCGACCAGCGAGTTCACCGCCGCGACGAGTGGATCCTGCAATACCGTGAACTCCACTGCGGCGAGCTATGCGACGACGATCACCTTCACGCCGGCTTATGGCGGAACGCGGACCGCGACCCTTACGGCGACCGAAGCCGGTGGTCCGGGTTCGAGCGGCACCGCGACGGTGACGGGCTATGCGACCGGACAGCTCGCAGCGCCGAGCTTCTCGCCTGCGCCCGGCACGTATAACTCGGCGCAATCGGTTACGTTGTCCGATTCGAGCAGCGGCTCCTCGATCTACTACACGCTCGACGGCAGCGCTCCTTCGTCCAGCTCGACGCTCTACTCCGGTCCGATCACGGTCTCCTCGACAGAGACGATCAATGCCATCGCGACCACGTCGGCCACCGGCCTGACCAACAGCGCAGTGAGCACCGGCGCGTACACGATCATCTACCCGGCAGCGACGCCGGCGTTCTCGCCGGCCGGCGGATCCTACGCAACATCGCAGAGCGTGACGATCACCGACGCGACCTCCGGCGCAACGATCTACTACACGACCGACGGCTCAACGCCAACGACCTCTTCAAGCGTTTACACCGCACCGATTACCGTCTCTTCGAGTTCGGTGGTGAACGCGATTGCGGTGATCAGCGGAGCACCCACGAGTAGCGTTGGATCGGCGACGTACCTG
>DASYBN010000289.1:0-5182 GCA_036500785.1 Acidobacteriaceae bacterium | reverse complement strand
CGATGATGGTTCGCGGCTTGTCGCGGAGCTTGCGGCGCTTTGCCACAGTTCGCCCGAGCGCATATGGGATGCGTGTGCCGCGCCCGGCGGAAAGACGGCTGTACTGGCTGAGCGTCACCCCACTGCGGAGTTACTGGCGACGGATATCAGTCCGCGGAGATTGCAGGCGATGCGGCGGAGGTTCGAGCGAGAGTTGCCGGATCGAAAGATTCGTGTACTGCAGGCCGATGCTGCGGAGCTGTCCGCTAGCGAGGGGAGCTTCGATCTCATTCTTTGCGATCTGCCATGCAGCGGAACCGGAACGCTGGCGCGCAATCCTGAGATTCGCCACCGGCTTCAACCGCCGGAGTTCGGACGGCAGGCAGCTCGGCAAAGAGAGATTCTCACAGCTGCATTGAAACGGCTGCGGCCCGGTGGCCGACTGCTGTACTCAACCTGCTCGCTTGAGGCCGAGGAGAACGAAGCTGTCGTCGAATCGGTGCTCGGAGAAAAAAGTAGAGGCGATCAATGGCGAATTGTCCCGATAACCGAACTGCTTGAGCAGCTTCAGACAAGCGGTGTGATTCGCGAGACTGCTGATGGCTTAAGACGCTTAGTCCGCGGAGATGCATTACGCACCTTGCCCGGAGCGAACTTCCAGGGGGATGGCTTCTTCGCAGTGGTGATTGCGCGCGAGCAGTAAGCGGCTACTCAAATGCTATTTGCCAACACGGCACACCAGGATGCTCGAATGAAGTTACTAACTGTGGCGCTGTATTTGATAACTAGCATCGTCTGCCTTTACTGGTCTCTTCTTACTTTCCTTACTGGAATGTATGGGATTAGCTTTTCTTGGTGGGCGATAGTTGTATTTGCAGGCTCGTTATTTTTGATGGCTGGAGCAATCTTCATTTTGGCATCTGCTCGAAAATGGTCGGAGTGGACTTCCGCGATTGGCGCTATCGTTCTAGCAATTTATTTTCTGCCAGCGTTTTGCGTTAGCCTTCTTGAATATGTAGAAGGAAAAGCTCCGCACGATGTAGAATCCGTGCTCGATTTGCTGATGGCTTTGCTCGTTCTTCTTGTATTTTGGATTGCAGTGGGTCGCAAGATCCACCCAAAGGTCCGTAAACCGAATCGATTAGATCTGCACCAGTAAATCCGCCGCATCGAGTTGAATCATGGCAGTTGCCTATGCCGTAGATTCACAATTTCGGACTGCTCCCAATCTGTGCACAGGCAACGCTACTGCGGTGAAGGGTTCGGCGTTGCCGCAGGTGCGGTACCTCCGCTCGATGCATGCCCGAACGTCAACTTCACGATCGAGCCTTTGCTGGCGCGATACCCGGATTCCGGTGACTGCGCTGTTACCGGACCGACGGGCACCATCTGCACCGGAGTGGGAGCCGGTTGCTGCGGGGCCGCGGCTGCATTGCTTGGGTTGGGTGCAGAGGGTGCGGACGGCTGCGCCGGAGCTGCAGTGGCAGGTGAGCCCGACGCTGCGGGCGCAGGCTGCGCGACGGGCGCCATCTCGCCCACGGCTGCCACGCGCAAGCCGAGTGCGACGGCTGCGCGGTTCGCCGACGGCCAACTCATCCCGACGAACGAGGGCATCGCGAATGCATCCGATGCGCCGGCGCCTTGCTGGCTGAGCAGCAGATTCACCCGCGGTTGGTCCAATCCAGCATCAGGCGGCGGGGTCTGCGAGAGCACCATATCTGTGTCCCCAGGCGCATCCATATGTGCGAGCGTGCCGAGATCGAGCGATGCCTTGCGCAAATCGAGCGATGCCTCGCGAACTGGTTCACCAACAACGTTAGGAATTGTGACCTGTTGTGGGCCGAGGCTCTCGGTGACGCGGACCTGCCATCCTTTGCGAACGCGGGATCCCGCTGCCGGCGCCTGCGAGAGAATGCGGCCCGCGGGAACGGTGCGCGAATAAAACTGGCTTTCGATGTTCAGATCGAGACCGCTGTGGAGGGCGGCTTCGCTGGCCTGCGCAACGGTGAGACCGGCGAGATCCGGGATCGATACCTCGCGCGCGTGCAGAGCGAGCCGCAACGCCAGCCCGGCGAACAGAAAGAAGACGATCAGGACCAGCAGAGCGCGGGATGCGGTGCGCAGGATTTTCAGGAATCGCTGCATCGGAGTCCAGCATACAGGGTCGAAGGCGCGCCGCGTTCAGCGGCGGTTATCGGAGGCGGGCTCAGGGTGGATGAGCACACGAGTGACCTGCGGATGCTGCAGCCGGAACTTGTTTTCGAACTCGGTGATGATTGCGTGAACACGGCTCATGGTCAGGTCATCTGGCAGAGTACAGTGGCAGTTCACCTGGATTGCGTTTGCAGCACCGGCATGTCCGCGCGTCACCGTGATCTCATGGATGTCGAGGATGTCGGGAAAGTCTGCGGCGGCTCTCCGGAGTTGCGCCTCAAGAATCGCGGCGGTGTCAACGGGAACCGCGTGGGCGATCGTGGCCGGCTCGCCTTCGATGTGCGTGAGCATTGTCGTGATGCTTGGAATTTCGCGGCGAATGTCGCCCTCAAGCTGCGTCGCGATCTCATGTGCGCTGCGCAGCGGCATCGACTCGGGCACCTCAAGGTGCTGCTCGAGATGGAGCGCGCCGTCGTACTGCTGCAACGTGACGTCGTGCACGCTCAGGTTGCGGCGTGCTGCGACAGCCCGAACCCGGTCAAACGGGCTCTCATTGAGCGTTGCGATGGGCACGCTCTTGACGACGACGTCTGCGCCGGGCAGGTGCTTCTGCACAGCCTCTGTTCCGGCGGAGGTCACCTGTTCCGAGCGTTGGAAACTGAGCGCGCGAGGAAGCCCGAGCACCAGATCGACAAAGTAGTCGGAACCGGAGCGTCGCACCCGTAGCCGCTGGACGGAGAGCACATCGGGAATCGCCTGCAGGTCGCGCAGAATCTGTGCCTGGATCTTGCCTCGGACCTCCGGTGGCGTGGCATCGAGCAGCGAATCGAGCGTCTTGCGTGCGAGCTTCCAGGTGACGCGAAGGATGATTGCGGCGACGACCAGCGCAGCCACCGGATCTGCATAGCGCAGCCAGGGCAGGTTGCGCTGCTGACCAACGAACGAGAACAAGAGCCCCACGATGACCGCAGCGGATGACCAGATATCGGTGCCGAAGTGCACGGCATCGGCCTCCAGCGCCTCACTGCGATGCGCTTTGGCCACGCGATGCAACGCGACTGAGCGCGCGGAGTCAACGACGATCGAAAGCAGGAGAACAACGAACGGCCAAATGGAAAAACGCAGCGTCAGGCGACTGGGATGCAGAATGCGCACGATCGCTTCGGTGGCGATCCAGACGCAAGAGGCGACCATCAGGGCCGTTTCCACGGCAGCCGATAAGTTCTCGACCTTGCCGTGACCGAAGGTGTGCTCGGCATCCGCGGGTCGATCGGACAGGCGCACGGACGTGAAGGTCAACAGCGAAGCAATCAGATCAATGCCCGAGTGAGCGGCTTCACTGAGCATTCCCAACGAGCCTGTAAACAGGCCTGTGATGAGTTTCAGCAGCGTGATGCCGGATGCTGCGAGAAACGACGTTAGAGCCGCAGTGCGTTTTGCGTACGCGCGCTCATGCTGTTCTGCGGTCGTCATGGCTGCCGAGTTCGTGCTTCCGGCCATGCGCTGAGGATACATGCGAAACTCAGGCTTTTGCGCCGCGATAGAGACCGGCCGCGCGCAGCAGGTAGCCTTCCCAACGGCAGTCTTTGAAGCCGGCCTCATCCATCAGTTGCAACATGCGCGGGGCTTGCGGGAATCGTTGCACCGAAGCCGGGAGGTACTCGTACGCGGCGCGATCGCCGGAGAGCCGTCCGCCCACGATTGGCAGCAGGCGCTGAAAGTACAGGTTGTACAGAGCGCCTGCGATCCCGCCGGGCTGATTGCACTCGAGGATGCCGATGGCTCCGCCGGGCCGCAGCACGCGGCGGATCTCCGTCAGGCCTGCAGCGTAGTTGGTGAGATTGCGGAAGCCGAAGGCTGCGGTCACCAGGTCGAATGTCTCGTCCGGGAACGGCAGCGACATGGCGTCGCCCTCCACCCAGCAGACGTTCGCGTTCGCGTATTTTTCACGGGCGAGACGCAGCATCTCTGCGGAGAAGTCGAGCCCGGTGATCGGCTCCGCACCAGGAGGCCGCAGCGCAAGCAGAGCGGCGGTGAGGTCGCCGGTGCCGCAACAGAGATCGAGAACATGCGCATCCGGTCGCGCAAGAATGCTGCGGAATTCAGCGGCCGTTCGTCGCCACCAGCGCCGGTCGAAGCCGAAGGAGAGCAGGTGATTCAGCCGATCGTATGTCGGCGCGATCGAGCCGAAGATCTCGCGGACGTGCTGGGCAGCTTCCTGCTCGCTCGTTTCATTCGATGGCCGAGCCCCCACACCGTGAGTCACGACGCCGCCCCGGCTTGCTCCACGATGTACTGCGTAACCCTCATCAACTCCGCCTCGGTTACGTCGCGCACGATCGCCGCGTCTCCGATACCCGTGGGAAGAATGAAGGACCGCGCCCCGCTGCGATTCTTTTTGTCTCTCGCGGTCAGCGCGACCAGTTCGTCCGCACCTGCCGAAAAGGGTTGCAGAGGACCATACGCTCGGACGAGCGCTGCGATCCGCGCAGCGTCCTGCAACGAGATGCACTGCCGATGCGCTGCGATGCTTGTGGCGGCGATCATCCCCCATGCGACCCCCTCGCCATGCAGCAGTTGTTTGTATCCGGTCGCCGCCTCGATCGCGTGGCCGAGCGTGTGGCCGAGGTTAAGGATCATGCGCAGGCCGGCCTCGCGCTCATCGGCATTCACGACATCGGCCTTCACGCGAACGCTGGCTTCGACGACATTAAGCAGCGCGTCCTCATCGCAGGAGAGCACGCGTTCGCGTTGACGCTCCAGGAAAGCGAATAGCTCGGGGTCGCGAATAATTCCGGCCTTGATCGATTCCTGCAATCCGGCGCGGAGCTCTTCCGGAGGAAGCGTGGTGAGCGTCGACACGTCGGCATAAACCGCGAGCGGATGATGAAACGCCCCGGCGAGGTTCTTGCCGGCGGCGAGATTCACTCCGGTTTTTCCTCCGATCGAGCTGTCAACTTGTGCGAGCAGCGTGGTCGGAACCTGCACGTACCGGATGCCGCGCATGTAGATTGCGGCGAGAAAGCCGGTCATGTCGCCGATCACGCCG
>DASYBN010000288.1:0-3058 GCA_036500785.1 Acidobacteriaceae bacterium | reverse complement strand
GCCGGATTTTCCGACGACGTCACCGGGCGAGTAGAAGGCGTACTTGGAGTTGTTGAGGTCGGCCTCCGAGACTTCGCCGACGTAGCCAATGGCGTGGGCCATGAAGCCGCCGGGCGGATAGAGGCGGCGCTGCTCGTCGAGAGTTTCCAGCTCGGGCAGGTCGTCGCGGTGGGCGGCGATGAAGGCCTGCTCGTCGGGCGTGATGTCCTGCTTGAGCGGAATGGGCTGGTACTTGGGCGCGCTCTGGTAATGGCGCATGGTCGACTGAATCTGCTCGACGGTCATGTGGAGACCGCTGGCGATGAGCGGGAGGTCGTCGTTGAGGCGTACCTGGCCTTCGCGGACAAGGAAGCAGCTGACTGAAGGGTAGTTGTCGACGATGATGCGGCCTTCGCGGTCGAAGATGCGGCCGCGCGGGGCGAGCACGGGGACCTTGCGGATGCGGTTCTGCTCGGCGAGGACGCGATAGTTCGAAGCCCCGAGGACCTGCACGCGCCACAGACCTGCACCGAGCGTGAGCAGAACTAGCGCGACGAGGTACTGCGTTGCGCTGAGCTTGATCTGCGACAGCTTTTCGCGCCGGCTGAGTGCGTCCGTGTTGTCATCACCGAAGATCACGTGCGGTTCCTTTGTTGCATTTTTTCTGCGGGTTCCAGTACGTTCCGGCGCGGCTACTCGCGGATTTTGAAACGGTCGAGCAGAAGGAAGACCGGGACGGCGACCAGAGCGTTCACGGTGGCGCAGATGAGCTGATGGACCGGTTCTAAATGGACGCTCGGATCGGCCAGAAGTCGTCGCGAGATAAGGTAGAGCAGGCCGCTCTGCACAAGGCTGAAGCCGAAGTTGAGCAGCACGCGGTTGAGCATGTTGTCGACGTCGACAGCAAAGCCAATGCTCGCGGCGATGTAGCCGATGATGCCTTTGGCGATGCCGAAGACGCCGAACGGATGGTTGGTGAGGCCGTCCTGCAGGAGGCCGATGACGGTGCCGGTGATGGTGCCGCTGATAGGGTTGCGGCGGGCGACGGCGAAGAAGATAACCGCGATCAGAGGAAGGTCGACGAAGTTGAACTTCGCCCAGGTCTTGGGCAGCATCGCCTGCAGGAGGATGCAGAGCAGCGGCGCCAGGATGGTGACCACGGGGCGGAAGGCGTACTGGTCGAGTTCGGCTCGCGAGGTGTAACTGTGCTCAGCCATGGTCAGGGCGCCTCGGGCTTCTGCGATTGGCTGGACTGTGTGGAGCTGGCTTGAGCGGGGGCGCCGGGCTTGAGGTCGGTGGCGGGCGGCGTCGCGCCCGGGGTGTAGCGGTCAGGATGAAGCGACGGCTGCACGCGCGGAAGTCCGGAGTTCGGCACGCCCGGCTGGCCGCCGATCAGGTTCTGGCCGGTGGTGTCGATGGGCTTGCCGTCGGCGGCAGTGGTAGTCGCTGCCGCTGCGGGCGCATTCGGGTTAGCGGGCTGGGCGGCGCCCGCAGCCGGATCAGTGATGCTAGGCAGCTTTTCTGCGAGGACGTCGGCGGCGCGCTTGTTCTCTTCGGCGATGGCTTCGGCCTGGGCCGCGTCGGCCTGGGCCTGCGCGGGCAGGGCGCTGGAGGTGCCGGTGATGACGAGCACCTCTTCGAGGCGGTTGAGGTCGGCGGCGGGCTTGATGGTGATGGCGGTGTAGGGCTGATGCAGCGGATCGGGCGCGATGGACTCGATGGTGCCCACGGGGAGACCGCGCGGGAAGACCTGGTCGCCGCCGGAGGTGACGACCTGGTCGCCGGGCTTGATGCGGTCGTCCTGCGTGAGGTTGTTGATCTGCACCTCTCCGCTTGTCGTTCCGCGGAGGATGCCGCGGATGCGCGTGGATTCGAGCAGGACGCCGGCGCCGGAGCTTGAGTCACTAATCAGCAGAAGCTGGGCGGTGTGGGGGAAGACGTCGCGCAGCTTGCCGACGACGCCGTAGGGCGTGATGACCGGCTGGTTGGGGCGGAGGCCGTCGGCGAGGCCCTTATCTATATAGAGGACGTGCGAGCGGTCGGTTCCGCTGGTGCCGATCACCTGGGCGGCGACGGTCTTCGAGATGTACTGCTGCTGGAATCCGAGCACAGCCTGGAGGCGGCGGCCCTGGGCGGCGTCCTCGGCGAAGGCGGCTTCCTCTTCGCGAAGCTGCGTGATCTCCTGCCGAAGCTGTTGGTTGCGCTCGCGGGTGTGGCGGAGGTCGATGTAGTTGTCCCAGACGCCGCGGGTGTGGAGACCGGTGCCATGCACGAGGCGCTCGATGGGCGTGACGAGTGCGACGGTCCAACGGCGCAGCAGCGTGACCTTGTGGCTGTCCGGCGCGCTGCCGGGTATGGCGCCCTCGACGGGGCGCTGCACTTGCACGGCCAGCGCGACCACCTGGATCAGCACGAGGACGATCAGGACCAGCGCGTTACGAAAACGGAAGAAGAAGGAATCCATTGCGGAGCTGTAATAGCGGGGGCTCTTGCTGTAATTATCCCATTCTCACGGTACGAAAGCTGTAGTGGAATCCCCTGCTAGCATCAAGGCCGTGACCCTTGATCTGCAGACGCCGGTGAAGTTTGTGAAGCGAATTGGCGAGCGGATCGCCACCGGATTGCACGAGCGGGGGATCGAGACGGTTGAGGACCTGCTGTACCACCTTCCGTTCCGGTACGAGGATCGCCTGCATCCAAGACCACTTTCGGCGTATCAGGCGGGCGAGATGGCGTCGGTGATCGGCGAGGTGCGTGGGACGGTGCTGCTGCGGACGCGCTCGGGGCCGATCTTCGAGATGACGGTTGGGGTGGCGCCGCTGAATTCGGCGAATGGTCAGAGAGAGCCGGGTATGGACGGGCTGCTGAGGCCTCCACCGATCTTCGAGACGGTGAAGTGCCTGTGGTTTCACGGCAGCTATTTGAAGGATAAGTTCCGTGCGGGGCAGCGGATTGCGCTGTATGGAAAGCTCGAAGGGTCGCGCAGCGGGAACGCGCTGAATGCGGCGCCGGGCTCGACGAAGTTCAAGATGGTGCAGCCGACGTTCGAGATTCTGCCGGATGCGAGCGCGACGGGTGA
>DASYBN010000287.1:0-6051 GCA_036500785.1 Acidobacteriaceae bacterium | reverse complement strand
GACGCGGGCAATGCGCGCCGGCGCGAGATTGCGGCACTGTACGACAACCTCTTTCGCAAGGCCGGACTTGCTGCGGAAACCGTGGCCGACGGAATTGTGCTGCCGTGGACAGATCCTCGCGCCCAGCCTGTGTTCCATCAGTACTGCATCCGGGCTCCGCGGAGGAATGCGCTCCGTGCGTTCTTCACTGAGGAAGGTATCGGATCGGAGATCTACTACCCCTTGCCGCTGCACCTGCAGGAGAGCCTCGCGTTTCTCGGATACAAAAAAGGCGATCTGCCCGAGAGCGAGCGCGCGGCAGATGAGGTGCTCGCGCTTCCCATCTATCCGGAGCTGCGCGACGATGAGGTCGAGATAGTGGTGGATGCGGTGCGGCGCTTCTACGCCTGAGCTCTAACGCTTCTTACCCTTCTTTTCTTTCTTCGGCTCGGGCGCGGGATGCGCTTCGGCCGGTGGTGGCGTGTTGGGCGGAAGCAGACGGCGGCAGATGTTCCCTTCGAGCCGATAAGTCTTGGTGACGGTCCGGGCGGGTTTGATCACGCCTGTCTTCGGGTCAGGCATGGGCTGCGGAGCGTCGCCCGAGAGCACGTTGTAGCTGAAGGTGGGCAGCTCCAGCCCGGCGTCCGGGCCTTTGCCGTAGGGATCTTTCGACTTGAAGAGCTTCACCGGCAGGTACCCCTCGATATTGTGCTCGCGGAAGCTGGTCTCGTAGCGGTGCTTCTTGATGTTCCAGATGAAGACGCGCACCTGGTCGAAGTCGTACGGCAGGCCGGACTCCCAGGAGTTGAGCACGGCAACGTACTCGGGGACCGAGGTGACGGTCTGACCATTGTTGAGCATGCCGGAGTCGGGATCCTCCACGGTGGTGAGCACGTACGCGCCGACGACGCGCTGGCCCTCGGCGTAGCGGGCGAGGGTGTCGGGCACCGAGACGTCGATGAGATGGGAGTAGACCCATCCCGTCTGCCCCTGCGCACCGCGAACGAGCCACCAGTCTTCCATCGCTGGAGGGGCGGGCGCGGTGCTCGGTTGTGGGGATCTCGACTTCGCACCCGCCGCCACAGGCTTCTGACTGTCGGCAAGCACGGCTCCCGGTGGAAGCGGCTTCTGCACCGTTGCGCGCTCGAGCAGGCTCACCGGGTCGCCTTCGGCCAGGCGGTAAAAGCGGTCAGTCTCGCGGCCCGGACTGACGTGGAGATAGACATCGTCGCGAGCGGTCGCGGAGGCAACGATCGGATCGTGCAGGTGTTCCTGATGAAGGGACTCGAAGGCGTCGGCGATGCTCTGGTCGGCGGTGAGCCGCGCCTCGAGCCAGCCAACCGCGCCGTTCGGAGTCTTAACCTTTACGAAGCGGCGGTCGCGTTCCAGCACCTCGAGCTTCTGCCCGTTGGTGACCTCGCCGGTACGGTTGGAGACGGCCGCGATGCGGTCGCGCAAAACGCTCTGTTTGGCGATCACGTAAACGTATTGCGTACTGCTGTGCTGGCGGAAGCGGCCGCAACCGGAGGTGATTCCCAGCGCAAACACGGCGACTGTTGCGAGCAGCCAGCGAGCTTGCAGGGATCGGTTGCAAGCGGCAGAGGTGGATGGCGAAGCAGCAGACATTTTGGTGCGGAGTCCTCGGCGTTGAGAAGGTGGAGAGTGTGAAGCGCCGCGCTAATGGCTCATGGCGAGAACTACAGGATAAGCGGTGGACGTGCCTGTTCCCGCACTTGTGACCAGGGTCAGGGCTCCCGTCGAGCCGATGCTGAAGAGCTGCACGCCGGAGCTCGAGTTGTACCCGGCCGAAACCATGTAGCTGCCCGACTTATCGACGCCGAGTGCGGAAACGTCCGTTGGACCCGTGAATGGCGAGCCGGAAGCCGCCGTCAGCGCGCCGGCGGATCCGATGCCGTAGCCGGAGATGTTGCTCGTGCCCTGGTTGGCTGTGTAGACGTAGTCGTAGTCTGTGCTGAGGACGACCGAGCGTGGCACGGCGCTGCTTCCGTAGGTCACCGTGGATTGCAGCGTGGCGTCGCCACTGGAGTCGGTGATCTGATACACAGCAAGCGCCGTGGTGCGCGCGATGTAAATGCGATTGCTGCTGTCCAGTGCGACCGAGTAGTCGCCGGTCGTGGTGGAGCCGGGCGAGATAAGCGTGTAGGCCGTGCTGGTGATTCTCGAACTGCTGCTATAGGGGAAGATGGCCGTGCCGGCAGTGCCGAGCGAGACCACGACAAACTCGCCGCTGGGTGCGACCTTCACGGCGCAGGTCTGGCTGACCGGCGTTGCGAGCGACAAGGAGCAGGTGGAGACAGGTAGCGCAATCGTGGCCGCGAGCGCAAGCGCTCCGGTCGAGGTGTTCACGGTGTATTCGGTCATCGAGCTTCCGCCGGAGTTGACGACGAACAAATAGTTCCCGTCAGGCGAAATGTCCATGGCAGAGACGGGTGTGCTGATGAGCACATCGCCGCCATTCGCAGATGAGAGCACTCCGCCCGTGCCGATGTTGAAGGCAAAGATGCCGGGGTTGCTCGCGCCGGGCAACGTCGCTGCGTACAGGAATGCGTTATTCGGCGAGATGCTCAGGGCGACGGGCGCGAAGTCGATGTTGTACGGCGAACCCGAAATCGCAGTCAGTGAGCCGCTGCTCAGGTCATAGGCAGAGATGTAGGTGTTTCCGGAGGTGGAGTCCGAGATATAGACGTAATCAGTCGTCGTCGATCCGCCGCTCGTAGGACAGCTCGCCTTCTGACAGACAAAAAAGTTATGGCAGCCGGACAGCGAAAGGCTCGCCGCAAGGCCCAACCCCGCAACGGCCAGCATGGCCGCATACCGCGCCGCTCTCCGCAATGGATACACCGTTATCTCCTCAACAGCATTGTCGCAGGTCGGCCTGGGACGGCCTATCTCAATTGCGGTCATGAGTGTGGGACGCAGCAACCGAAGAAGCGTCTACGGTGTCGTCACTCCTTCGACCGTGCTGGGTTGCTGTCTTTGGCTATCGGAGCGAGCTCCCGGTGGCTAGCAACTCCAGCGCCCGGTATCATCGTATCGACATGCCTAGCTTCTCCGACAGCATCTTTCTGTTCCTGCTGGCGCTTCTGCTCTTCGGGCCAAAGAAGCTGCCGGTGCTCGCGCGCGAGCTGGGCAAATGGATTGGTGAGTTCCGCCGGGCGTCCAATGAGTTCAAGATGCAGATGGAAGAGGAGCTCCGGCAGGCGGAGCAGGAAGACCGGCAGAAGCAGATTGCCGCAATGGAAGCTGCCGCCCCCGTAGCCCAGCCGGTTGAGCCAATTCCGCATCCGCACCTGCCCGAGAGCGCTCAGGAAGCGGCAGCCGTCACCACGGAACTCGAGGCTGCGGCCGACCCCGACGCTGCAGCCGAACCTCTACCTATTGCAACGTCCGGCGAGTTGAAGATGATGCCGCCTTCAACCGGCCTGCCGGCCGCACGCGGAGTGAACGGTACGAACGACGTCAATGATTCAGAGGACCCGCTGGGCGGCGGTTTGCTGGAATCAATTCCCGCCGCGAACGGACGCGAGCATGCCGGCGCGGCGCTGGCTGCAGAAGGCGAGTCCAGTGGCCGCTGATCTTCTCGACCGCGCGCGCAACGCCGCGCAGGAACGCGCAGAACTCCCGGGCATGAGCCTCATGGAGCACCTGGAGGAGCTGAGGACGCGGCTTCTCCGCTCCGTGCTCTACCTCGGCGTCGGCATGGTAATCGCGTGGTTCTTCCGGAACCAGCTCATCACGTTCATCCAAAAACCGCTGCTGGACATCCACCTGTCGATGACAATGACGCATCCCACGGACGCGATCAACCTGTTCATCAAGACCGCACTGGTGTTTGGCGCAATCTTTGCGAGTCCGTTCATCCTTTATCAGGTGTGGCTGTTCATCTCGCCCGGGATGTACGCGCACGAGAAGAAGTACGTCTTTCCGTTTCTGGCGACTACGGTCATTCTGTTCCTCGCGGGCGCGTGGTTTGGCTACAAATATGTGCTGCCCGGAGCGATGGTGATTCTCATCCAGGACTTCGGCAAAAACTTCACGCACATGATTACGATCGAGGACTACACGGGTTTCTTCCTCGCCGTGATCCTTGGCCTCGGCATCTGTTTCGAGATGCCGGTGATCATCTTTTTCCTGTCGCTGTTCGGCCTGGTTGACGCGAAGTTTCTGCTGAAGCATTTCCGCTATGCGATTCTTGCCATCTTCATCGTCGCCGCGATCATCTGCCCCTCACCGGAGCCCACTGCTATGTGCCTGTTCGCCGCACCAATGCTGGCGCTCTACTTCCTCGGAGTGGGCGTCGCGTTCTTCGTTCATCCCGACCGCCGCAAGAAGCGCCAGGCGCTGAAAGGAGCCGCCTGATGAGTATTCGCTCGTTGCTGCTCGCGGCCAGGCGTACATCGCTCCTTCTGCTGCTGACTTGCTTTGGCGGTTCACTGTCCGCGTTCGCGAAGCCTCCTGGGAATCATGCCGTCTCCGGCGCGGAGGTGCTTCGCCTGACACAGCAGTATGTTGATGTTGCGCCAAAGCGGTACGTCGGCTCGCCCGGCCACGCGGCCGCGGAGAACTTCATCCGCGAGCACTTTCAAGCCGAGGCGGCAAAAGGCGATTTCGTCACCGATGAGTTTTACGCGCGCACGCCGATCGGCACAGTGCCCATGCGGAATTTCATTGTGAAGTACCCCGGCAAAAAAGACGGCATCATCGTCCTCGCCTCGCACTATGAGACGAACTACTGGCTGAAGGACGTGGACTACGTCGGCGCCAACGATGGAGCATGCACGACGGCCCTGCTGATCGCGATCGGACAATATCTGCGCCAGCATCCGCCCCAGGGCTACTCGGTCTGGCTCCTGTTTGATGATGGCGAGGAGTCCATCAATGCGCAATGGACCGACGCCGATTCGCTGTACGGCGTCCGCCACATCGCCGCGAAATGGAGCCAGGATGGGACGATCGGGCATATCAAGGCCTTCGTCGTTGCGGATATGATCGGCTGGAAGAACATGAAGATCGACAAGGAGCTGAACTCCACGCCCTGGCTGCTTGATCTTCTCGCGAAAGCCGGCAAGGACACCGGGCACTCGAACTACCTCACTGGCGGTTCGCAGCCCATCGATGACGATCATCTGCCGTTCAAGCAGCGCGGCGTTCCTGTGCTGGACGTTATCGCGTACGAGTATGGACCGTTCGATAGCCAGCGCGGCGACTATGCTTTCCATCACACTGCCGAGGACACCATGGATAAGCTGAGTGCGCAGAGCCTGCAGGCCTCGGCGGACCTGTTTCTGGATCTGATTCGACTGATTAACCAGCACTGAACGAGCATCGCAGAGCACTGAGCCGGCTGCACGCCGAGCCGCGAGACAGGAGCCACGCCGCGTGACGCCGATCTCCTACTGGATAGGGTTTCACCTCGCGCTGCTGCTCCTGCTTACGGGCGAGTACGTGATGGCCCATCGCGTGCGCGACACTCGACGCAAAGCGCTGTATGCGACCGCGCTGTGGGTGGCGGCGTCGCTGGCCCTTGCCGCAATGTTATTGCCGCGATTCGGTACGGAGGGCAGCGTCCAGTACCTCGCTGCCTACGCGATCGAGCAGTCGCTGTCCATCGACAATCTGTTCGTTTTCCTTCTGCTCTTTCGAATCTTCCGCATACCTGAACAGCGGCAGCCGCGCGTCCTCTTCTGGGGTGTCACAGGCGCGATCGTCATGCGCGGGGCGTTCATCGCAGCCGGCGTTGGCCTGCTCAACCACTTCCGCTGGATCAGCTACGTCTTCGGCGTGCTGCTGCTGATCGGCGCAATTCGTCTCGTGCTGCCGAGCCATGAAAGCGAAAAGCCACCGGCGTGGATCAGCCTGATCCGTCGCATTCATCCAGTGAGTGAGCGGCAGGACGCCTTCTTTGTTCGCGAGGATGGCCGGAGAATGATCACGGTGCTGATGCTCGCGTTGCTCGCGATTGAGCTCTCCGATATTGTGTTTGCCACGGATTCGATTCCCGCTGTACTCAGCATCACGCGGGTTCCGTTTATCGCGTACACGTCGAACATC